>JANQKE010000101.1 GCA_028281265.1 Alphaproteobacteria bacterium
AGCATCCTGCGTCCGAACGGACGCAGATAAGATGCTCTAAATCTTTGAAATAGATCAACCTGCGTTCAGATGAGTCCATCTGAACGCAGGTTGATCTAGGGGCAAGATCCATCGGAGCCTTGGGAACATGGATGCGGCCCGGTCGGACTTCGATCGCGCCATCGACGCCAACCCACGCTTCGCGAACGCGTATGCCGAGCGTGGGGCGCTGTCCGCGATACTGCAACGCCAAGACGCGGCGATGGCGGACTACGCCATGGCCATCCGCCTCGATCCCACCCACTGGCACGCCCTCGTCAATCGGGCCCAGCTCCGCCGCGACAGGCAGGA
Source organism: Alphaproteobacteria bacterium (assembly GCA_028281265.1). Classification (GTDB taxonomy): domain Bacteria; phylum Pseudomonadota; class Alphaproteobacteria; order DSM-16000; family Inquilinaceae; genus JANQKE01. The sequence goes on from JANQKE010000101.1 coordinate 331, forward strand.
CTACAAAGGCGCCGTCGCCGACCTCGATCGGGCTCTGGCGCTGAACCCGACCGATGTCTCGCTGCTGATGCTGCGCGGCAGCATGAACCAGACGATCGGAGAGCCCGGAGCCGCCGTGCGGGATTGGTGGCAAGCCATGGAACTGGCCGGCGGAATCGTCATCGGGCTCTACAAGGCCCGCGCAAGCGCTGCCGGTTACTACGACGGCGCGATCGACGAGGTCCTCGACGAGGAATTGAGAGCCGCGTTACTCAACTGTGCCCAAGACATGGAATGTGGTCCGGTGACGTCGGCCACCTACTGTACAATGGCGACCGGCGAGGAGTGCGATCTGGATTTCACGACGATCACGATCATGCCACCGGTGGCACCGGGGGAGCGGCGGATACGGCAGACGATCGTGCTGTGGTAGACGGCTCGATGCCGCGGGCGAGGGCCTCGAAGCGCTCGCGGCTCATGCCGAACAGCAGATGGTCCTGCCACTCCCCGGCGATCTTCAGATAGCGCTTGGCATAGCCTTCGCGCTCGAACCCGACCTTCTCCAGGAGCCCGCGGCTGGCATCGTTGTGGGGCAGGCAGGCCGCTTCGACCCGATGCAGGGTCAGTGCGGCGAACGCGAACCCGCAGGCCGCCACCAGGGCCTCGGTCATGTAGCCGCGCCGGGCGAACGGCACCCCGATCCAGTAGCCGACCGAAGCCATCTGCGCGACGCCGCGGCGGATATTGGCGATCGTGATGCCCCCGACCAGCCGCTCGTCGGCGATCCGGAAGATGAGGAAGGCGCAAGCCTGATCGCCGCGCCACTCGGCCAACTGGCGGCGCAGCCGGCGCTGGAAATGCGCGCGTGTCAGGGCGTCGTCGGGCCAGACCGGCTCCCACGGCTCCAGAAACGGGCGGCTGGCGCCGCGCAAGGCCTCCCATTGCGGCCAGTCCCGCAGATGCGGCGGCCGCAGATACAGGCGCTCGGCCGCGATCCGACGGTCCGCAAGGCGGCCCAGGCCGCCCTTGAGGTCGGTGAACACGGAACTGTCGGCCAGGCGGATCATCGTGCGGTACGGCTCCCCGGCGCAGCGCGGCGCGTCAGCCGGCGAACCGGCGGGCCAGACGGTCGAACGGCTCCAACCGGCTCAGCGGGCCCATGGCCGCCAGGGTCGGCCGGGCGGTGAACAGCCGGTCCGCCAGCGCCGCCACCCGGTCGGGCGTGACGGCGTCGAGCTTGGCGACCATCTCCTCCACCGGCACCGGCCGGCCGTAGACCAGGAGCTGCTGGCCGAGCTGCTCGGCCCGGCCCATGGTGCTCTCCAACCCCATCAGCAGCGAGGCCTTGAGCTGGGCCCGGGCGCGATCGACCTCCTCCGCGCCGACGTCGCGGGCGACCTTGGCGATCTCGTCGGCCAGGACGGGGACCAGCTCGGACAGGTCCGCCTCCCCGGTGCCGGCATAGACGCCGAACAGGCCACCATCCTCGTAGGCGCTGGCGTAGGTGTAGACCGAATAGGCCAGGCCGCGCTTCTCCCGGATCTCCTGGAACAGGCGGGAGGACATGCCACCGCCCAGCACCGTCGACAGCATGTTGGCCGCATAGAAGTCAGGATCGTGGTAGCCGACCCCGTCGAAGCCGAGCAGCAGGTGCACCTGCTCGAGATCCCGCGGCTCGCGATACTCGCCGGAGACGAAGCGGGCGCGGTCGGTCTCCGGCTCGTGCCGGTCGGCCAGCTCGGCAAACGCCTCTGCCACCATGGCGACGAACCGCGCATGGGTGATCGCTCCGCTGGCCACCACCACCAGGCCGCGGCCGCCATAGTGCCGGTCGAGATAGCGGCACAGGTCGCCCCGGCCGAGCGCGCGGACGATCTCCGGCGTGCCAAGCACCGGCCGGCCCAGCGCCTGGTCGGGATAGGCAGTGGCCTGGAAATGATCGAAGATGATGTCGTCGGGCGTGTCGTGCGCCTGTCCGATCTCCTGCAGGACGACCGCGCGCTCCCGGGTCAACTCCGCATCGTCGAGGACCGAATGCTGCAGGATGTCGGCCAGCACGTCCAGGGCGAGGCCGGCATCCTCCTTCAGCACCTTGCAGTAATAGGCGGTGTTCTCCCGGCTGGTATAGGCGTTCATGTGGCCGCCGACATTCTCGATCTCGGCGGCGATGTCGAGGGCGGTGCGGCGCCGGGTGCCCTTGAAGGCCATGTGCTCCAGCAGATGGGCGACCCCGTTGACCGGGGCGGGCTCGTGCCGGGTGCCGACGCCGACCCAGACGCCGACGCAGACGGTCTCGACGGTCGGCACCGGGTCGGTGACGATGCGCAGGCCGTTGGGCAGGGCGGTGACCTCGATGGGGGCGATTGTCATCCGGCAGCGGACCTCTCGGGTGTGGCGGTGATGCGCGCCCTTTCGGCGATGTAGCGCTGCACCGCGGCCAGGTTGGCGGGTAAGACGTCGAACCGCTCGGGCCGATCGAACAGGTCGGCGAGCTTGTCGGGCAGGGGCGGGCGGTGGCCGGTGGCCCGTTCGACGGCCTCGGGAAACTTCGCGGGGTGGGCGCAGGCCAGCGACACGCACGCGACATCCGGGTCCCCGGGCCGGTTGGCGGCCAGCGCCGCCAGGCCCACCGCGGTGTGCGGATCGACCAACTCCCCAGTCTGCCCGAAGGTCGCACCGATCGTCGCCAGGGTCTCGTCGTCGCCCAGCCGATGGCTGGCGAACAGACCCCGGGCATGGCCGAGCTGGTTGTCGGTGACCGCGAACATCCCCGACTTGCGGAAGCGGGTCAGCGTGTCGGCGACCTGGCGGCCGTCCCGGTCGAACAGGTCGAACAGCAGGCGCTCGAAATTCGAGGACACCTGGATGTCCATCGACGGGCTCAGCGACGGCTCGACCGCGGCGATCTCCATCGCACCGGTCCTGAAGAACCGGTCCAGGATGTCGTTGCGGTTGGAACCGACGATCAGCCGTTCGACCGGCAGACCCATCGAGCGGGCGGCGTAGGCGGCGTAGATGTTGCCGAAATTGCCGGTCGGAACGGCGAAGGCGAGCCGGCGGTCCGGTGCGCCCAGGGCGATGCCGGCGGCGACGTAGTAGACGATCTGGGCCATGATCCGGACCCAGTTGATGGAGTTGACCGCCGACAGCCGCATCCGGTCGCGATAGGCGATGTCGTTGAACATCGCCTTGACCAGGTCCTGGCAATCGTCGAACGACCCCTCGACGGCGATGGTGTGGACGTTCGCCGCCGCCACCGTCGTCATCTGCCGGCGCTGCACCTCCGATGTCCGGCCGTGCGGATAGAGGATAAAGATGTCGACCGCCTGGCGGTCCCGGCACGCCTCGATCGCCGCCGAGCCGGTGTCGCCCGAGGTCGCCCCCACCACGGTGAGGCGCTCGCCCCGGGCGGCCAGCACCTCGTCGAACAGCCGGCCCAGGAACTGCAGCGCATAGTCCTTGAAGGCGATGGTCGGCCCGTGGAACAGCTCCATCAGCCAGGATCCGGCGTCGAGCTGCTTGAGCGGGGCCACCGCGGCATGGTCGAAGCCGGCATAGGTCTCGACCAGGATCTCCCGCAGCCGGTCGGTGGCGATGGTCCGGCCGACGAACGGGGTCATCACCGCCAGGGCGACATCGGCGTAAGGCCGGCCGTGCAGGCCCGCCAGGTCCTCCGCCCGCAGCCGCGGCCAGCGCTCGGGGACGTACAGACCGCCGTCCCGCGCAAGCCCGGTCAGCAGCACATCGTCGAACGGCAGGATCGGGGCGCTGCCCCGGGTGCTGACATAGCGCACCGGTGATCTCCGGTTCAGGGAAGGCGAACGGTCCACCCAACGGGTCCGGACGGCGGCAACTCTAGTCATCGCCGCGGGGAACCGACAAGACTCGCCCCGTTCCGTTGGACGCCCGCGGCGGCCAAAGCAAGGCAGGCCCGTGGCGAACGCGTGAGGGGCGAAAGGGGGACGGCGCCGGTATCGGCACCGTCCCCCCTCGGACAGGCGTCACAGGGCCTGTAAGCCGGGTTCTGTCCAGCCGCCCTAAGGCGGCCTCGGATGGCCATTCATCTGGGACGCCCGTCACCGGACGCCTCGCGCGACCAACCCGGACGGCGGCCGGAGATCGCCGTGGCGGGGGAAGGCCCCCGCCGCCCGTCCCTATTCGGTCTTGCTCCCGGGTGGGGTTTACCGTGCCGGTCCCGTCGCCGGTCCCGCGGTGCGCTCTTACCGCACCGTTTCACCCTTACCCGCGGCGGCACTGGCGCACCGGCACGGGCGGTCTGTTTTCTGTGGCACTGTCCCTGGGGTCGCCCCCGCCGGGCGTTACCCGGCACCGCATCTCCGTGGAGCCCGGACTTTCCTCCCCCGACCGGTCGACCCAGGCGGGAGCGGCCATCCGGCCCTCTGACACGCCCCATAGCTGCGCCTGCGCGAGCCCCGGCGCAAGCCCGCAGCTGTCCTGGCAGGGATCTCCCGCATCGGCTCAGCCCTCGAACCGGCGCTTGCCGCGCGCCCGCTTGGCCCGGAAGAAGGCCCGGAGCAGAGCGGCCGATCGTTGCGGGTCGGCATCGGCCACCACCAGCGGCCGGTGGTGGCAGGTCGGCTGGTCGAAGATCCGCGGCCCGTGCGCGACCCCGCCCATCTTCGGATCCGGGGCGGCGTAGACCACCCGGCGCAGGCGGGCATTGGCGATCGCCGCCGCACACATCGGGCACGGCTCCAACGTGACGTAGAGGTCGTAGCCCGGCAGCCGCGGCCGGCCCGCGGCCCGGGCGGCCATGCGCAGCACCCGGATCTCCGCATGGGCGGTGGGGTCGGCCAGGGTCTCGGTGGCGTTGCCGGCCTCGGCGATGACGGTGCCGGTGGCGGGGTCGACCAGGACGGCACCGATCGGCACCTCGTCGGCCGCCGCCGCCGCTTCGGCCTGGGCGAAGGCCCGATCCAGAAAGGCACGGTCGGTGTCGGACACGGTCTGGCGTCTGTCGGTCGAGGCGGCTGAGTACGGGTCGACGACCCGGGGTTGACCCGGCACGGCTGGACAAGCGGGGGCCGAACCGCCATCTGCGCCCGATGACCGCAGCGAAGCAAGCCAAGACCGCCGCCCGCCCGACCCGGCCCGATGCCGCGGCCGGCGGCGAACGGATCGCCAAGCGCCTGGCCCGCGCCGGGCTGTGTTCCCGCCGGGAGGCGGAGGCCTGGATCGGCCTGGGGCGGGTCAGCGTCAACGGCCGGGTGCTCGACAGCCCGGCTTGCGTGGTCACGGACCACGACACGATCCTGGTCGACGGACAGCCGATCCCCGCCGCCGAGCCGCCGCGGCTGTGGCGGTTCCACAAGCCCGCCGGCCTGGTGACCAGCGCCCGCGACGACAAGGGCCGGCGGACGGTGTTCGACGCCCTGCCCGGGGAGATGCCGCGGGTGGTGTCGGTGGGACGGCTGGACCTGACCTCCGAGGGGCTGCTGCTGCTGACCAATGACGGCGAGCTGTCCCGGTTGCTGGAGCTGCCCTCGACCGGCTGGGTGCGGCGCTACCGGGTGCGCGCCCATGGCCGGATCACCGAGGACCGGCTGGCCGCACTGGCCGGCGGCGTGACGGTCGACGGGGTGCGCTACGGCCCGATCGCGGCCGAGATCGAACGCCGGCAAGGGGCGAATGCGTGGCTGAGCGTCGGCCTGCGGGAAGGCAAGAACCGGGAGATCCGCCGGGTGCTGGAGCATCTGGGCCTGACCGTGAACCGGCTGATCCGCACCTCCTACGGTCCGTTCCATCTGGGGGCGCTGGCCGCCGGCGCGGTCGACGAGGTCAAGCCCAAGGTGCTGCGCGAACAGGTGCCCGGCTTCTTCGGCGATGCCGCCGGACCCCGTCGGCGCCCCGCCAAGCCGGCCCCGCCATGAGCCCGCGACCGAGCCGGGCCTCCGGGCGAGCGCGGCGCGGCGCGGCGGCACCGCACACGCTTCGGGTGACCGGGGGTGCGCGGCGCGGCCTGACGCTCGAAGGACCGGCGGACGACCGCATCCGGCCGACCGCGGACCGGACCCGGCAAGCGGTGTTCAACCTGCTGGCCCATCGTGGGGACGACGGCGACGCGGTGCGCGACGCGATCGTGCTGGACGCGTTCGCCGGCACGGGCGCGTTGGCGATCGAGGCCCTGTCCCGCGGGGCGGCGAGCGCCACCTTGATGGACAGGGACACCGCCGCGGCCGCCCTGGTGCGTCGCAACCTGGCCAGGGCCGGCCTGGGCGACCGCGCCCGGCTGGTCCCGGCCGACGCGACCCGGCCGCCGGCTCCGGCCGGGGCGGGAGCCGACCTGGTGTTCCTCGACCCGCCCTACGGCCAAGGCCTGGTGGCACCTGCCCTGTCGGCCCTGGACCGGGCCGGCTGGATCGGACCGGCCGCCCGGGTCGTGGTCGAAACCGACCGGGCCGATCCGGTGCCCCGGCCCGACGGATGGCAGGTCGCGGCGGACCGCCGGTACGGCCGGGCCCGTATCCAGCTCTGGTGGCGCGGCTGAGGCCGCCGGCCTGGGATCGCGCCCGACGGCCCCCATGTAACGCCGATACCGTCCGCCGCGTCGAAAGAAGGATCACCATGGTCAGCCTGCCGTTCCGACCCCGACATCCGGTGGTGCCGGTGATCCGGATGACCGGGATGATCACCGCCTCGGGCTCGCCGCTGGGGCGATCGCTCAACCTCGCGGGGGTGGCGGGCGCGCTCGAACGCGCGTTCTCGGTCAAGCGGGCGCCGGCGGTGGCGATCCTGATCAACAGCCCCGGCGGGTCGCCGGTGCAGTCCGCCCTGATCGGCCAGCGCATCCGCGACCTGTCCGAGGACAAGGGCAAGCCGGTGCTGGCCTTCGTGGAGGATGTCGCGGCCAGCGGCGGCTACTGGATCGCGGCGGCCGCCGATGAGATCTATGCCGACCGGGTCTCGATCATCGGATCGATCGGCGTGGTGACGGCCGGGTTCGGCTTCACCGGCCTGATCGACAAGCTCGGCGTGGAGCGGCGGGTCCACACCGCCGGGGAGAAGAAGGTCATCCTCGATCCGTTCCGCCCGGAGCGGGAGGAGGATGTCGGCAAGCTCGATGCCGTCCTGGCCGACATGCACACCGTGTTCAAAGACCAGATCCGGGCCCGGCGGGGCGACCGGCTGACGGCCGACGAGGCCGACCTGTTCACCGGCGAGTTCTGGCTGGGTGCCCGGGCGCTCGATCTCGGCCTGATCGACGGGATCGGCCACCTGCGCGGCGTGTTGCGGCACAAGTTCGGAGACAAGGTCCGGCCCAGGCTGATCGGCGGTCGGCGGCCCTGGTGGCAGAAGACCGGGATCGGCAGCGCCCTGCCGGGGCCGGGGATAGGGGCCGGCCCGCTCGGCCAAGGCCTGGCCGAGGGTCTGGTCGAAGCGCTGGAGACCCGTGCCGCCTGGGGCCGCTTCGGGTTGTGAGGCTTTGCGCGCACGCCGTCACAGCGCTATGACCCTCGGCCGACCCGCCCGGTTCCACACCGGGCGGGGCCGGGCCGATGGGGTGGACCGCCGATGCTGACCCAGATCCTGTTCACGCTCGCCGTCGCGGTGGTGGTGCTGTACGGCTTCCGCGCGTTCGACCGGGTCCGCAAGCAGCGCGACGCCGCCGAGCGCCGGGCCGAGGACGCGGCCCGCAAGGCACTGACGGCCGAAGACCTGGTCCGCTGCCCCCAATGCGGGTCCTACAGCGCCGGCAGCGACGCCCCGCCCTGCGACCGGACCGACTGCCCGGTCGCCACCCGCGGCAAGCGGTGACGTCCCCCGGGGGCCGACCCGGCCGGGAACCGGCGGCCCGACCACGATCGGACGGGATGGGGCGCTCGACGGCGCCGCAACCGGAGCCGATGCAAGCCCCCCGCCGACGCCGGCGGCAGGACGGGGCAGCGGTGTGGCGGACGCTGCGGCCGCCGTCTCAGGCCGCCGCGCTGCTCCCCGGTTTGGCGGTTCTCGGGACGGCCGCGACCTTGCCGGTCTGGGCCTCCTTCATCGCCTTGGCATAGCTGTCGATGATGACGTCGGTCGGGCCGAACTCCCGGACCCGTCCTCGGTCCAGCCACAGCACCTTGTTGCACACGGACCGGACGATCGGAGTGGCGTGGCTCGACAGCACCACGATGCCGCTGCGGTCCACCAGGGACAGCATGCGCTCGGTCGCGCGACGACGGAAACTGGCGTCGCCGGCCCCGATCAGTTCATCGAGCACCAGGATATCGGGCACGGCCTCCGTCGAGGCGGCGAACATCAGCCGCATCGCCATGCCTTGAGAGTAGGTGCGCATCGGCATGTCGATGAAGGTCCCGATCTCCGCGAACGCGGCACAGTTCCTGACATAGTCGCGGAGCGCCGGCCCCTTGAGACCGATCAGCTTGCCGCGCAGGACCAGGTTGTCCCAGCCGGAGCGATCGTCCCGCATGCCCAGGCCGACCTGGAACAGGCTCTCGACCGTGCCCTTGACGTGTACGTCGCCGAAGCTGGGGCGGTAGATGCCGGTGATCACCCGCAGCAGCGTGGTCTTGCCCGCACCGTTCGAGCCGACGACGCCGAGACGATCGCCCGCTTCCAGAGACAGATTGATATCCGTCAGCACGGCGAAGCTCTTCGCCTTGCCGTTGATGTAATGGATCCGAGGATCGACGCCGTCACTTGAATTCAGATGGGATCCGATCAGAACGGGCATCGTCAGGTTTAGATTATTGAGTCGGATATGGGTCATGATCATAGCCAATGTATTTGACGATAGCGGGTTCGTACGTAGATCAACTTGGCAACTAGAAGGTGTATCACCGTGAACACCGATACGAACAGCCAGTTATCAAGACCGGGGGTCCCATACAGGAGAGGCTCTCGGACGATCTCGATGAACCGGGCGAACGGGTTCCAATCGATCAGATACTGCGGCACGTCGAGCGCCCCGGGCATCCAGATGATCGGCGTGGCGAAGAACAGGACCCGAACGCCCGCACTCACGAACTGGGTCAGATCGCGGTAGCGGGTGCTCAGCGGACCGAGATACATCATCACGGCCACCGCGTTGATCATCAGCATCACCAGCCCGGGGATCACCAGCAGACTGACCTGGGACTGGGCCGGCTCCCAGAACAACAGGACGATGCAGATCACCGGAAGGATCGTGATCGCATTCTCGATCCCCGCCACCGCCACCGACTGCATGATGTAGACGGAGTGGGGAAAGCGGGAGGCGAGCAACCAGCCCTTCGACCGGACATAGCACGTGCACCCGTCGTTCAGGCTGCGCGCCATGAACTGCCAGATCGAGTACCCGATGCCCAGAAAGACGGCGAACTCGATCGCCGAGGCCGTCTGCAAGCCGCCAAGAAAGATGATCTTCACCGTCATGATCGCGGCGAACGACACCAGGATCCAGAAGATCCCGAGATAGGTGCGGCCGAACCGCTGCAGCACTTCACTGGTCGCCAAGGCCCACCAGATGTTGAACTGGCGCGCCCCGACCCAGAAATCCTTGGCGGCGTCCGTGAACTCGCCGCTATTCGACTGGCTCAGATACTCGGAGCGGCTGAAAGACATAGAGAGGGACTCCAGGCGGCGAACGGCGCTCGTCGGCTGCACCGGCGGTTCGCGACGATTTGCGGCACCGGCACCGGCACCGCGCTCGATCCCGACCTTGAGGGGCCTGCCGGTATCGAGGCGCGATCCGGCCCGGGCCCCGTATCACGAGGAGATACGGGCGCCCTGCCGAAACGCGGGCGACCGAGGCCGGGCAGCGACGCCGCTATCCGACCACCCCGCCCCCACCGGCGGGGACGGGCCGACGGACGGCACCGAGAACCCCACCTGACACAGCTTCGCGCCGAAGTCCATCGGCCGGCTTGGGTCGGCAACGGCACGCCGCCGCCCGCCTCCGGGTCCGGCGTGACGACCGCCCGCCCCGGGATGCACTTTTGCGGTCGACGGGATGGATGCGGCGCACTACGGTTCGAGGACTGTGTCTGGGTCAGTGAAGCCATGCGCTGCCCGTTCCGGGTTGACGCACCGCTCGAAGACCGAACACCCGCCCCGGCCCGTCACCGCCGTCGCGGGTCGGACGGCATCGACCCCGAATCAACCAAGCAACCCGTACCCACAGGGAGTGAGTGAACAGACCATGAGCAAGAGGCTCTCCCGCATCGCGCTCGGCGCCGTTGCCGCCACCTTCATGGCGGCCCCGGCCCTGGCCGAGGATCTGGTGATCGGTCTGGCGTCGGAACCGACGTCGATCGACCCGCACTTCCACAATCTGGGGCCGAACAACGCCTTCGGCCGCCACATCTACGACCGGCTGATCAACCAGGGGTCGAACCAGGAACTGCTGCCCGGCCTGGCCGAAAGCTGGTTCGTCACCGACGACCCGACGGTGTGGCAGTTCAACCTGCGCCAGGGCGTCACCTGGCACGACGGGGAGCCGTTCACCGCGGAGGACGTGGCGTTCACCTTCGAGCGCGCGCCGAACGTGCCGAACAGCCCCTCGGGCTATGGCATCTACCTGGCGCAGATCACCGACGTCACCATCGTCGACGACTACACCATCCAGGTCCGGACGGCCGATCCCTATCCGCTGATGCCGAACGACCTGTCGACGGTCGCCATCGTCAGCGCCCATGCCGGCGCGGGGGCGACGACCTCGGACTACAACAGCGGCGAAGCGGCGATCGGCACCGGTGCCTACCGGTTCGTGGAATACGTCCCCGGCGACCGCATCGTGGTCGAGGCCAATCCGGATCATTGGGGCGGCGCGCCGGAATGGGACACGGTCACCTTCCGGCCGCTGACCAGCGCGCCGGCCCGGGTGGCGGCCCTTCTGTCCGGCGATGTCGACCTGATCGCGGGCGTGCCGACGGCCGACATCCCGCAGCTCGCCGACAACCCCGACGTCGTCCTGTCCCAGGGCGTGTCCAACCGGGTGATCTATTTCCATATCGACTCCAGCCGCGACGTCACCCCCATGGTGACCGCCAAGGATGGCTCGGAGATCCCCAATCCGTTCCTGGACGTCAACGTCCGCCGGGCGATCTCGATGGCGATCGACCGGGAGGCGATCGTCGACGAAGTCATGGAAGGGATCGCGATCCCGGCCGGGCAGTTGCTGCCGGAAGGCTTCTTCGGCGTCTCCGAGAACATCGAGGTGCCGGAATACGACCCCGAAGGCGCTCGCGCCCTGCTCGCCGAAGCCGGTCATCCGGACGGTTTCCGCGTGGTGCTGCATGGCCCGAACGACCGCTACATCAACGATGCGGCGATCGTCCAGGCGGTGGCCCAGATGCTGACCCGGGTCGGGCTCGACACCGAGGTCGACACGATGCCGCGGTCGGTGTTCTTCGGCCGGGCCACCGGCAACGAGGAAACCGGCTCGGAATTCTCGCTGATGCTGGTGGGCTGGGGGTCCGGCACCGGCGAAGCGTCCTCGCCGCTCAAATCGCTGATCGCGACCCGGGACCGCGCACGCGGCTTCGGTGCGTCGAACCGCGGCCGGTTCTCCGACGCGGAGATCGACGGGCTGATCGAAGAGGCCCTGCGGACGGTCGACGACGACGCCCGCGCGGCGCTGCTGGCCCGGGCGACGGAACTGGCGATGGAGCGGGTCGCGATCATCCCGACCCATTTCCAGGTCAATACCTGGGCGACCCGGCCGGGGCTCGCCTACATCCCGCGGACCGACGAATACACCATGGCGGAGAACGTCGTCCGCAGTGAGTGAACCGCCGCGCCGCCCGCCGGCTGCGGTGTATGCTTGATGCGGTGAAGGGCGGGCCGGTGCCGAACCGGGGCCGGCCCGCCCTCGATCGCCGTACCTCACCCCAAAGGTCGGCCCCATGGCCGACCGGTTGCTGCCGATGACCGTCTTCATCATCCGACGACTGCTGCAGAGCGTGCTGGTGCTGGCGATCATGACCGTGATCGTCTTCGCCGGCGTGTACGCCATCGGCAATCCCATCGACATCCTGATTTCCCCCGACGCCACCCAGGCCGAGCGGGAGCGGGCGATCGCCGATCTCGGCCTCGACCAGCCCTGGTACGTGCAGTACTGGGTGTTCCTGGGCAACCTGCTGCAAGGCGATCTGGGGCGGTCATTCGTGTTCAACGAACCGGCGATCCAGCTCCTGCTGCAGCGCATGCCGGCGACCCTGGAGCTGGCCGCCGCGGCGATGCTGATATCGCTGGTGATCGGCATCCCGCTGGGCATGTGGGCGGGCCTGCGCCCGCACGGCATCGCCGGCAAGACGATCATGAGCGGGTCGATCCTGGGCTTCTCCCTGCCCAATTTCTGGCAAGGGATGATGCTGATCATGATCTTCGCCGTGATCCTGGGCTGGCTGCCCTCCGGCGGCCGGGGGGAACTCGGCAGCTTCATGGGGATCGAGTCGAGCCTGTTCAGCCTGGACGGCTGGTCGCATCTGATCCTGCCGGCCACCAATCTGGCCCTGTTCAAGACGTCCCTGGTGATCCGGCTGACCCGCGCCAGCATCCAGGAGACGATCAATCTGGACTATGTGAAGTTCGCCCGCGCCAAGGGGCTGTCGCCCCGCCGGGTGATCTTCGTTCATGTGCTGAAGAACATCATGATCCCGCTGGTCACCATCATCGGGCTGGAGCTCGGCTCGGTGATCGCCTTCGCCGTGGTGACCGAGACGGTGTTCGCCTGGCCCGGCATGGGCAAGCTGATCATCGATTCGATCTTCGTGCTCGATCGGCCGGTGATCGTCGCCTACCTGATCATCATCGTGATGATGTTCATCACCATCAATCTGGTGGTCGACATCCTGTATTCGATCCTCGACCCGCGGGTCCGGCTGGCGGACATCAAGGCATGACCGACACCACCCCCGACAGCCTGGCGGCCGCATCGACGGCCGCCGCGGCGCCGGGCACCGATGGCGCCGCCGCGCCGGCCAAGCCGGTGTCCCCCATCAAGCGGGTCGCCGGCGACTTCGCCGAGAGCTGGGTGGCGATGGTCGGGCTGGTCGTGCTGCTCGCGATCATCACCGTGGCCCTGCTCGCCCCGCTGATCTCCCCGCAGGATCCGTACGATCTCGGCCAGATCGATGTGCGCGACAGCCGCCTGCCGCCGGGCTCGACCGCCTATCACCCCGCCCCCGAACAGGATTTCGATCTGACCATCGATCCGGTGGCCCTGACCGCCGGGGTCGACGCGCAGACCGTCGAGAGACCGGTGGCCCGGGATCTGGGACTGACGGTGGCGGCGATCGATGCGGATACCCTGGAGCTGCGGTTCGCGCCGACCCCGGCGGACGCGCTGTCCGGCCTGGAGCTGGTCCGGATCGACGATCTGCCCCGGGGAGCGACCCTGTCGGCCGGGGAGAAGCACAGCTTCCGCAGTTTCTGGACCCTGACCGAGGCCGATCTTCAGGGCCTGCGCATCCGGTCCGAGCGCGGCTTCGACGGCCCGTTCACGATCGAGCTCGCGGTCGAGGGCACGGCGACCGAGGTGCGGATGCAGTACTGGCTCGGCACCGACGCGCAAGGCCGGGACATGCTGTCGGCGATCCTGTACGGGTTGCGCACCAGCCTGTCGGTCGGGGTGCTGAGCGGGGTGTTCGCGCTCGTCATCGGCATGTCGGCCGGGCTGACGGCGGCCTATTTCGGCGGCAAGGTCGATACCGTGATCATGCGGATCGTCGATCTGCAGCTATCGTTCCCGGCGATCCTGGTCGCCCTGATGCTGCTGGCGGTCCTGGGCCGCGGGGTCGACAAGGTGATCCTGGCGCTGATCATCGTGCAATGGGCCTATTACGCGCGGACCGCCCGGTCGGCCGCCCTGGTCGAACGGCGCAAGGAGTATATCGAGGCCGCCCAGTGCCTGGCCCTTTCGACCCGGCGGATCATCTTCGTCCATCTGCTGCCGAACTGCCTGCCGCCGGTGATCGTGGTCGGCACCGTGCAGGTCGCCAACGCCATCGCGCTGGAGGCGACGTTGAGCTTTCTCGGCATCGGCCTGCCGGTCACCGAGCCGTCGCTGGGCCTGCTGATCTCCAACGGGTTCGACTACCTGTTGTCCGGCCGGTTCTGGATCAGCGTCTATCCGGGCGTGGCGCTGCTGATCACCATCGTTGCGATCAATCTGGTCGGCGACCGGCTGCGGGATGTCCTCAACCCGCGTCTGCAGCGCTGACCGTCCGCCCCGCCCGCTTGCTGCGAAGACCGCGCCATGGCCGACGATCCACCGATCCTCAGCGTCGACCGCCTGCACACCCATTTCTTCACCAAGGCCGGGGTGGTGAAGTCGGTCGACGACGTGTCGTTCGACGTCCACGCCGGGGAGATCCTGGGCCTGGTCGGGGAATCGGGTTCCGGCAAATCGGTGACCGGCTTCTCCATCATGGGGCTGGTCGACCCGCCGGGGCGGGTGGTCAGCGGCAGCGTCCGCTTCAAGGGGGAGGAGCTGGTCGGCCTGCCGGAAAGGGCCATGCGGCGCTTACGCGGCCGGCGGATCGCGATGATCTTCCAGGATCCGATGATGACGCTGAACCCGGTCTTGCGGATCGATACCCAGATGATCGAGACGCTCCGGGCACATGAACCGATCTCCGAGGACGCGGCCCGCGCCCGCGCCCGGGACGCGCTCGGCCAGGTTGGCATCCCGTCGCCGGACGAACGGCTGAAGGCCTATCCGCACCAGTTCTCGGGCGGGATGCGGCAGCGGGTGGCGATCGCCATCGCTCTGCTGCACCGGCCGGACCTGATCGTCGCCGATGAGCCGACCACCGCACTCGACGTCACCATCCAGGCGCAGATCCTGTTCGAGGTCCAGAAGCTCGTGGCCGAGCAGCGCACCGCGTTGATCTGGATCACCCACGACCTGTCGGTGATCGCCGGGCTCGCCGACCGCGTCTGCGTGATGTATGCCGGCCGGGTGGTCGAAGCCGGAACTGTGGCCGATGTCATAGACCGGCCGGTTCATCCGTATACAAGAGGGTTGATCGGGTCGGTTCCCGCCCGGAACCGGCGCGGCGTGCCGCTGGCCCAGATCCCGGGCATGGCGCCGTCGCCGCTGGCGCTGCCCGAAGGCTGCGCGTTCCGGACCCGCTGCCCGGACGCGGCGGAGATCTGCCGGACGACGCCGGGCATCACCGAACCGATGCCCGGTCGCCAGACCCGGTGCCACCGGCCTCTGGCGAATGCGGAGGCCGCCCTCCCCGGGTAGAACCCCAAACGGTGTTTCGAAAGGTGGCTTCTTGATCTGCGTTTTCTTTCGAAATGGACACCGATTGCCGCGGGCTCGGAGCGGCGGAGGCCCGGCCTGCTGGCCCCGCCCTCTCTTCTGAGAGGCCTGCCACCGATTGCGGACGGCCGGAATCTCCGGATTTGCTAATGAACTAGATCAACCTGCGTTCAGATGGACTCATCTGAACGCAGATAAGTTGATCTATTTCAAAGATCTAGAGCATCTTATCTGCGTCCGTTAGGACGCAGGATGCTCTAAGTTTTCCAAACCGGTAACGGCGCCTGACCGGCTCCGGCCGCGGTCTTGCCGGACGTTCCTCAGGATTTGCCCCAAACGGTTTTGGTCATTTCGATCGCTTTGTTTGATCGATATCATCATTGTACAATCGGCTTCGATTGACCAAATGTAGTCTTGTCGAGCCACCCGTCATCCCGTGCGGGTGACAGGGCGCGCAAGATCACGACCACCGGCGTCGGCCGGTGGCGACCGGCACGACGAGGCCGTCACGCGCCCGATGCTGGCCGGGGCGTGGGCTGGGCGGTATGACGGGACGAGACGGGGAAGTTTGCGGAGATGGCGGACATCACCCCAACCGGCACGGTGGCACCGGCCCGGGGCCCGTGCGGCCTGCGAGCGGGCGGCAGAAGTGGCGTGCCTTGGGCCTTGATGCCCCGGCACCGGGACGTCGGACGGACGGCCTGGCAGTTGCGGCGCGGCAATCGGCACCGCGGTGTGGTGCTGATCAACCTGGTGACCAGTCGGCGCACCGGGTTGACCACGTTGCTCGAGCGGACCCTGGAACGGATCGGCGGACGCTACCTGGTCCGGACGATCGCGAACCTGCCGGATTGCCAGGCGGTGCGCCGGGCGCTCGAACAGCTCGACCTCAAGCCCGGGACGGTGGTGTTGCTGGAGACCGCCTTGGAAAGCCCCGAGGCGCTGGACGCCGATGTCGGGGAAACCCTCAAGATCGTGGTCTGCGACGCGCGCGAGGATCCGGCCTTGCCGCTGCGCCAGCCGGGCCGGTTCGCGGATGCCGAGATGCTGCTGATCACCAAGGCCGATCTGGCCGCCCCCGACGCTATCGGCCTGTGCCAGCTCGAGGAGAACGCCCGCCGGGCCTGCCCGGGGCTGACGAGCTTGCGTGTCTCCGCCCTGACGGGACAGGGCATGACGGATTGGGTGCACTGGCTCGACACGGCCCGCATCGTGGGGCTGGAAGCGGCCGACGCGGTCGCGTGACGGCAAGCGGCGGGCGGGGACGCAACCGTCCACCGCACCTCACCCCGACACGGCCGCCGCCCCCCGCCGCGCCGGATCACCGGACCGGAAACCCCGAAGCCGGCCCCCCCGGCGCAACGCCGGCCGATCCACCTGAATCACGCAAGCCGCCGGGGGGGCGCCGATCACCGGCCGGCGGCCGCATCAGAACAAAAAAGAGGCCGTGCCTGTCGATCGGGGCCGGGTCCGTTCGTCATGGGGGTGAGAGCGCTGATGCTCTCGCTCCAACGAAAGGACCCAAGATCATGACCCTCATCCAGATCCTGGCGGCCTCGACGGCGGTGGTCGTCGTCCTGGCGGCCGGCACCCTGCTCCTCCCCCGCCATGTCCATGTCGAGCGCCAGGCGGTCATCGACGCCGAGGCCGCGGCGGTGCTGGCGCTGGCGGCGTCCGGCGACGGCTATCAGCGCTTCAACCCCTACAGGAACACCGATCTCGGGCTGTCGATCACGCTGTTCGGCCCGCCCAGCGGCGTGGGCTCGGGCTTCCATTTCGCCGGCAAGGAGGGCAAGGGCAGCCAGACGGTGTCGGCCGTCACCGCCGATGCCGTGCACTACCGGATCGATCTCGGCCCGATGGGCACCCCGTCGCAGACCATCCGGGCCGAACCGCATGACGGCGGTGCCGAGGTCACCTGGTCGATGCGGGCCGATATGGGCTTCAACCCGGTCGGCCGGGTGATGGGCCTGTTCATGGACCGGATGGTCGGCCCGACCTTCGAGCGCGGCCTTGCCAATCTGGATGCCGCAGCCTAGAGCACCTTAGTATCCGAAGGGATCCGAGATGCTCTAACTCTTTGAAGTAGATCATCTTTCTGCGTCTTGAGCGTGTCCCTCAAAACGCAGGATGATCCAACCGAACCCGATTGGGAGACAGACCGATGCGCTACACTTTCCTGCTTTACTCCGACCCCGCCGATTTCGCCGACATGACCCAGGAGGACTGGACCGCGATGCAAGAGGTCTACGGCGCCTATATCGGCGCCCTCAAGGAGGCCGGCGTGTTCGTCGACACCGACTGGCTGCAACCGGTCGAGACCGCGACCACGCTCAGCCTCAAGGGCGGCGGCAAGACCGTGCAGGACGGCCCGTTCGCCGACACCAAGGAGACGCTCGGAGGCTATTTCGTCATCGACGTGCCCGATCTCGATGCCGCCCTGGCCTGGGCCGAGACCTGCCCCGCCGCCAAGGCCGGCAAGGTGGAGATCCGCGCTTCCGCCATGGGCGGCGCATGACCGAGGCCGCCCGCGCCGCCGAAGCGGCGGCGCGGGCGTCCTACGGCAAGCTGATCGCGATCCTGGCCAAGCGCAGCGGCGACATCGCCCGCGCCGAGGATGCGCTCGCCGAGGCCTTCGCCAAGGCGCTCGCGGCATGGCCGGGAACGGGTGTGCCGGCCAATCCGGAAGCCTGGCTGCTCACCACCGCCCGCAACCGGCTGACCGACGCGCACAGGCGGCACTCGCGCTTTCCCCAGACCGATGCCGTGCCCGACATGCCCGACCCCCCGCGCGGCGGCGAAACCCTCCCCGACGAGCGCTTGTCCCTGCTGCTCGTCTGTGCCCACCCGGCCCTGCCGGCGGATCTGCACACCCCGCTGATGCTGCAGACGGTTCTCGGCGTCGACGCGGCCGACATCGCGCGGGCCTTCGTCGTTCCGCCATCGGCCATGGCGCAGCGGCTGGTGCGGGCCAAGCGCAAGATCGGGGACGCCCGCATCCCGTTCCGGATCCCCGGCACGGACGACCTGCCCGACCGGCTGGGTGCCGTCCGCGAAGCCGTCTACGCGGCCCACGCGCTCGACTGGCTGGCGCCGACCGACGCCCTGGGCCGGGAGGCGCTCTATCTCGCCGATCTCTTGGGCCATCTCATGCCCGACGATGCCGAGGCCCACGGGCTGGCGGCCCTGATCGCCTTCGGCCATGCCCGCCGGCGGGCGCGGATCCGCGACGGCGTCCTGGTGCCGCTGGAGGAGCAGGACCACCGCCGCTGGGACGGGCGGCTGATCGTCTACGGTCAGGCCGCCCTGGCACGGGCACGGGCGCTGTCCGCGCCCGGCCGGTTCCAGATCGAAGCGGCGATCCAGGGTCTGCATCTGGACCGGGCCAAGACCGGCCGGATCGACTGGCTGGCGCTCGACAAGCTCTATTTCGCGCTCGACCAGCTCAACCCGTCGCTGGGCGCGTCGGTCGCCCGTGCCATCGTGCTCGCCAACCGCCACGGCCCGGCAGCCGGGCTCGGCGCGCTGGCGCGCCTCGACGGCAAGGCCACCCAAGGGTTCCAGGCCTTCTGGGCCGCCCGCGGCAAGCTCCTGGCCGATCTCGGCGACCATGCGGCGGCGATCGCCGCCTACGAAAGGGCCCTCTCGCTCACCGTCGAGCCGCCGCTCAGGCGCTATCTGGAAGCGCGGCGCGACGCGCTGGCGTCCGACGTCTGATATCGACCTTGCGCCGAGCGAGCCTCCGCGCGACGTGGCAAGCGCACCCCCCGCGCGCATCTTCCTTGCGGACGGTCGTCGTGCTCGGACGGCTCCGGCCAGGTCATGACGGCCGGGAACGGTCCCGGTCCCGTCATGCACGACCCCGGTTCAGCGGACCACGAGATCGGTCGGGGCGCGGGTCAGCGGCTCCGACCCGGTTTCGGTGACCAGCAGGGTGTGGCCGCTGGTGGCGGCCAGGCCCGCCTCGCTGTCGAAGACGATGATGTGGATGAAGATCACCATGCCCGGTGCGGCCGGGGTCGGGTTGCCGTGGAACAGCATCGAGCCTTCGGCGAAATCCATCCAGTTCGGGGCGTAGGTGGCGCCCAGGCTGTAGCCGCAGGCGTTCATCCGGTGCGCCTGCAGGCCCGCCCGGTCCAACACCCCGGCATGGGCGTCGAATACGGCCCCGAGCGGCGCACCGGGCCGCAGCGCGTCCATCGCGGCGTGGAGGGCGTCGACCGCCGCGGCGTGCAGGCTCCGCTGCCGGGCCGGCGGCGGACCGATCCGGACCGTGCGCATCAGGCAGGCATGGTAGTGCCGGTAGACCCCGGCGAACTCCAAGGTGAGCTGGTCGTCCGCCGACAGGGTGCGCCGGCCGGTGAAGTACCGGCACATCAGCGCGCCCGGGCCCGAGCCGATGATCGTCTCGTTGGCCGGGTCGTCGCCGCCGCCGCGGAACACCGCCGACTGCATCGCGGCCAGGATGTCGCCCTCGAAGGCCCCGGCCCGGGTCTCGGCGAGGGCGGCGGCGTAGGACGCGTCGGCGAGGTCCGCCGCCCGGCGGACGAAGGCGAGCTCCGCGGGGCTCTTGATCAGCCTCAGACGGGAGACGAGGTCCGAGGCGTCCGTCAGGACCGCCGCCCCCTCCAGCCCCTGCGCCAGGGCGAAGCCGAGGCTCGCGGTCAGGCCGTAGGCGTTCCATTCCACCCCCAGCCGGCCGCCCAGCGCGCCCAGATCGGCCAGCATGGATTTGAGATCCTCGACCGGGTGGCTGCCGGCGCGGTCGACCCACACCCGGACGTCGTCGACGACCGAGGTGTAATGCGCCTGCCGCTTGTCCGGCGCCCGGGTCAACAGCGCCATCCGGCCGTCCGCACCGAGATGCAGGCACTGGAAATAGACGTAGCCGAAGGTGTCGTAGCCGGTGAGGTAGTAGAGGCTCTCCTGCTTGAACAGCAGCAGCCCGTCGAGCCCGCGCGCGGCCATGGCGGCGCAGGCCCCGGCCCGGCGGTCGGCCAGCTCGGCCTCGGTGACGTGGATCGGCATCGGATCGGCTTTCGGTCGAAGGGAAGGGTCGATCTACTTTGAGGAGTTAGGGCCTCCTATCTGCATCCGAACGGACGCAGATAGGAGGCTCCAACTCTCATCCTGGAGAGCAAGAGTCGGACATGACGGTGAGTCCACCGTCCCGTCATCCCGCTCCAGGGCTACACCGGATCGGCCACCAGCCGTACCAGGGTCAGATGGCCGGCCGCCATGCCGTCCCGGAGGTTCCGGACCCGCTCGGGCCAGTCGGGACCGACGGTCAGCGCCGGGCCGTCATCGGCGGTGACCAGGCCGGGTCTGGCGAGTGCCGCCTCGATCCGGGCCAACGCCTCCGCGCCGACATCCTGCCACAGCCGCACCCGGAAGCCGGCGGTGGCGAGCCCGCGCGTGAGCGTCTCGGCGTCGATCAGATGGCTGTCGGCCGCCCGGTCGGCCCAGGGCACCGGGAAGGCGGGGTCGGGGGAGTCCGCCCCTGTCCGGAGCACGTCGAACAGCGCCAGCCTTCCGCCGGGGGCGACCAGCCGGCGGGCGGTCGCGAAGAAGGCCCGCTTGTCCGCCACCGCCATGCCGACATGCTGGGTCCAGACCAGGGTGAAGCGGCCCGCCTCCGTCCCGTCGGTGTCGCAGACGTTCCCCACCGCCAGGCTCACCCGGTCCTGGAGACCGCAGGCCACCGTCAGGTGCCGGGCGGCGGCGATCCAGCCCCGGTGCCGGTCGATCCCGTGCACGCGCGCGCCGAAGCGGGCCGCCAGCCGGCGGGCCGGGCCGCCGGTGCCGCAGCCCAGATCCACCACCCGGTCGGCCGCCGTGACCTCGGCCAAAGCCGCCAGGCCGTCCGTCCCGGCCTTGCCCATGGCGTGCAGCTCGTCATAGGGCGCCAGCACCTCGACCCCGACCGGCCGGCCCCGGGCGGCAAGGTCGGCCAGAATCCGCGCCGCCGGCTCAGCCATCGGCCGCGCTCGCCGGATCGTTACGCAGCAGGAACATCCGTCCGGCGCCGATCAGGGCCGCGACCGTGCGGTCGACCTGATCGGCGCGGTCGGCATCGTCCCGGCCCCCGGTGAGGCCGGCGGCGATCTCGGCCAGGCGGGCATGGCCATCGATGCGCTTCAGGACCGCCGGCGCCAGGGCCGGCAGGGCGAGGCGGTGCTTGATGCCGTGATAGGTGATCGGCAGCGCCCCCCCGGGCGTGAGCTTGCCCGCCACCGCCGGGGGATCGATCTCCCACGGCGTGGGGATCAGCGACCGGTCGGCGATATCGGCCCGGCAATCCCCCGCCCGGTCCGGCGCGGTGAGATAGGCGATATGGGTCTTCAGATTGCCGGCCAGCCGCTCCGCCAGGGCCGCCCGGGCGCGGGCCGGCCAGCCGGCGATCCGCCGGCGGGCGACCGGATCGGGCAAGAGCGGATCGGGATCATAGGCCAGGGCCGGCACCAGGGAGGCCACGGCCAGCCCGGCCCCCTCCACCCAGTCATGGAGCTGGTCGACGCTGTAGGGCCGGTCCTGGCTGTGCAGCAGCAGGTCGTAGAGCCCGGCATCGGACTGCTTGTGGTCACCGACGAACGGATTGCGGACGAACCCGTTGGTCGGCGGCAGCCGGCCGATCACCCGCTTGGCGATCCGGACCCGCTCGGCCGGGGCCAGACCCTCGGTCAGCCCGCGCAGTGCGGCCTGTAACGGGTACACCCCCTCCCGGCCGAAAGGCGCGTAGACCATGATGCCCAGACCCCCGCCGGGTGCCAGGACGGCGGCCAGCGCGCGCAGGCCCGCGTCCGGGTCGGCCAGGTGGTGCAGCACCCCGCAGCAATCGATGTAGTCGTACGGCCCCGGATCGATCGCGGCGATGTCGAGCAGCGAGCCGGTCTCGAACCGGATCGGACCGTCGAGGCCGCGCGCCCGCGCCCGCGCCTCGGCGATCGCCCGGGCGGCCGTGGACAGGTCGAGATAGGTGATCTCGGCGGCCGTGCCGGCATCCTTGAGGGTCTGGGCCAGCAGGATCAGCCCGTCCCCCGTCCCCCCACCGGCCACCAGCGCCTTGACCGGCCGGCCTTGCGCCACCCCGCCGGGCAGCCCGCCCGCGAACAGATGGTGCCGCACCTCCGGCCAGGGCGAGGGCGAGCCGGCGATCAGCCGCCTGACCTCCTCCCGCGGGTCCCGGGCGGGATAGGGATAGGCCTCGTACTGGGCCCGAAGCGCCGAAAGGCCGGTGGCCGCCGGCGACGCGTCGTCATCGCGGGTCATGGGCGCCAGCCCGTGCCCCCCGCAGGCGGCACTGTCAATCGCCTTGAACCCGCCGAGGGTCGCGGCCGTGGAGAGCGGCGCACCGGCATCGGCTCTCCGGGAGCCAGGAGCCAGGAGCCAGGAGCCAGGAAGAGCGAAAGGGCGGCCCGGAAGCCGCCCTTTCATTTTGTGGCTTTGAAGCCTTGCTAACGGGTGGACCCCAAATCCGAACCGGCCAACCGAAGGCAACCACGGGACTACTTTACACCAGTATCCGGCGTGTTCAATGCTTATTCTCGCCGAAATGAAAGGCTGCGTCGCAGCAAACGCGGGGACAGCAGCCCACCACTTCGGCAATCCTGCATATGGAGGCCACCATGGACACATCTGCCCGCTACCGCCTCGGGCTCGATGTCGGGGCCAACTCGATCGGCTGGTGCGCGCTGGCGCTGGACGGCGACGGCAGGCCCATCGGCATCCTCGACCTCGGAACGCGGCTGCTGACGGCGACGGAGGAGGCAGGCCGCGACCCACAGACCAAGACGTCCCTGGCAGTCGACCGGCGGATCGCCCGCGGCATGCGGCGCCGGCGCGACCGCTATCTCCGGCGCCGGGGCGGCCTGATGGCGGCGCTGGTCGCCCACGGGCTGATGCCGGCCGAAGACGCCGACCGAAAGGCCCTGGAAAGCCTGGACCCCTACGAGATCCGCGCCGCCGCGCTGGACGGGCCGGTGCCGCCCCATCACCTGGGCCGGGCGCTGTTCCACCTCAACCAACGGCGGGGCTTCAAGTCGAACCGCAAGAGCGATGCCGCCGACGGCGACGCCAAGAAGGTGGAGAAGGGGATCGACGCGCTGAAGGATCTGATGCACGCGGCCGAGGCCTGCACTGTCGGCGAATACATGGCGATCCGCCACCGGGAGCGGCAGACGGTGCGGGCGCGACTCATCGGCAGTGGCAAGGACGCGCATTTCCCGTTCTATCTCGACCGGGCGCTGATCGAGCACGAGTTCGACGCCCTGTGGGCCGCCCAGGCGCCACACCATCCGGCAATGACGGAGGCGGCGCGGAACGCCATCCGGGGCGTGATGTTCTTCCAGCGGCCGCTCAAGGAGGTCGACCCGGGCAAGTGCGCCCTGTACCCGGAGGAGGATAGGCGGGCGCCGCGGGCGCTGCCGATTGCCCAGCGCTTCCGGATTCTAAAGGAGCTGGCGGATCTGCGGCTGCGCGGGATCACCGGCAGCGCCCGGCCGCTGACCCTGGACGAGCGCGACCGTCTGTTGGCGAAGCTGCTGAAGCGAAAGGCGGTCACGTTCGACAGCCTGCGCAAGGAGCTGGACCTGGACCCGGCGGTACGGTTCTCCTTGGAGAGCGAACGGCGCAAGGACCTCAAGGGCGACGAGATCGCGGCCCGGCTGTCCGCCAAGCCGACATCCAAGGCCAAGGGTATCGGCCCGGCCTGGCACGCGCTGTCGTTCGACGAGCAGACCGAGATCGTCGAGGCCCTGGTCGCCGAACAGGACCCGGCCGCCTTGCGCACCCGGCTGGAGACAATGCTGCCGCCCGACCAGGCGGCGATCGTCGCCGGCATCCCGCCGCCCGAGAGGCACTCCCGCTACGGACGGCGGGCGCTGGCCGAGCTGGTGGCGCTGATGAAAGCCAGCGCCGACCCCGAAACGGGCGAGCTGCTCGACCGGCCGTTGCAGGAGTTCGAGGCCGTCGCCCTACTCGGCCGGCACCATTCCGACCGCCGGCCCACCGACCTCCTGGATCGCCTGCCCTATTACGGGGAGGTGCTGACCGATGCGGTGTCCGGAACCGGCGATCCGGCCCACCCGACCGAGGCGCGCTTCGGCCGGCTGCCCAACCCGACGGTGCATATCGCGCTCAACCAGCTCCGCCGGCTGGTCAATGCGCTGGTCGACCGCTACGGCCCGCCGACCGAGGTGGTGATCGAGATGGCGCGCAACCTGAAGGCCAGCCAGGAGCGCAAACGGGAAATCGAGCGGGAGCAGGCCGCCAACGAGAAGGCCAATGACGCCAGGCGGGCACGGCTGGCGGAGCACGGTCAACCGGACAACGGGCTGAACCGGCTGCTCTTGCGGCTGTATGACGAGCTGCCGGCGCAGGAGAAGCTGTGCGTTTACACCGGCGCCTGCATCCCGTTCTCAAAGCTGTTCACTGCGGAGATCGAGATCGACCACATCCTGCCGTTCTCCCGGACCCTGGATGACGGCTTCGCCAACAAGGTGCTGTGCTTTCAGGGGGCCAACCGTGCCAAGCGCAACCAGGCGCCGGCCGAGTGGCGCAAGGAAGAGGCGAAAGAGCTGGAGGACTTGCAGGAACGGGCCAACCGGCTGCTGCCGGCCAACAAATCGGCCCGGTTCGCCCCCGACGCGATGGCCCGCTTCGCCGACGAAGGGGGACAGCTTCCGCGCCGGCTGACCGACACCCAGTACATCGCCCGGCTGGCCCGGCGCTACCTGACCCATGTCTGCCCGGACAATAAGGTGTGGACCACCAACGGCCGGCTGACCGCCCTGCTGCGCGGCAAATGGGGGCTCAACGCGCTGCTGCCGGACCACAACTGGGTCGACGTCCATCAGCCCAAGAACCGGCGCGACCACCGCCACCACGCGATCGACGCGTTCGTCATCGCGGTGACCGACCGTGAGCTGATCCAGGCCCTGTCCCACGCTGCCGGGCGGGCCGAAGCGCAGGAGATGAGCCGGATCGTCACCGACATGCCCGATCCGTTTCCCGACTTCCGCGATCGGCTGAAGGCCGAGCTGGACGCGGTGATCGTCTCCCACCGGCCGAACCGGGGCGTGCAGGGCAAGCTGCATGAGGAGACCGCCTACGGCCCCACGACGCCGGAAGAACGGGAAGCGGGCTGGACCGGGACCTATCGCAGACCGGTCGACTCCCTCACCGGTTCGGAGATGGCGCGGATCCGCGACCCCGACTTGCGGGCGATCGCGCTGGAGGCCCTGGCCACGATCGGGGAGGAGGCGGCCCGGCAGGCCTTGCGGGACAGCGGCGGCCGGGACGCGAACGGCCATCCCCGGCCGGTCCGCCGGGTGCGGCTGCTGAAGAAGGAAGACCCCAAGGGCATGGTCGAGATCCGCCACGGCCGCGACGGCGAGCATCGCAAGGCCTACGCTATGGGGTCGATCCATCACATCGACATCGTCGCCGGCACCGACGGCCGATGGCGCGGGGAGGGCATCAGCGTGTTCCACGCCAACCAGCCCGACCACCGACCGGACTGGCGATCGGACCCGGATGCCCGCCTCGTGATGCGGCTACATAAGGGGGACCTGGTCGAGCTGGAGCATGACGGCGTCCGGCAGGTGATGCGGGTCGTCCTGCTCAAACCTTCGAAGAGCAACCAGAGGATCTTCTTCGCGCCACACACGGAAACCAAACCTGACGAGAACAACTTTTCACTAGCTTACTCCAGACTACAGTTGCGCCGTGCCGTTAGGATAGAAGTAGATGTTCTGGGTAGAGTTGACCGCCGTCGGGCCATGCCATGAGCACCCGCATCGTCGAGATCGCCCAGGACGGCCGGCACCTGTCGGTCAAGCGCGGGTTCTTGGTCGTCCTGGCGGACGGGGCGGAGCTGGGCCGGGTCGCGCTGGACGATATCGGGGCGGTCATCGCCAACGCCCATGGCCTCACCTACTCCAACGCGCTGCTGATGGCGCTGGCCGACCGCACCGTGCCGATGGTGCTGTGCGGGCCCAACCACAGCCCGGTCTCCATCCTGTGGCCGGTGGTCGGCCACCATGCCCAGACACGGCGGATGGGGGCGCAGATCGACGCCGGCAAGCCGCTGCACAAGCGGTTGTGGCAGGGGTTGGTCAAGGCGAAGATCGCCAACCAGGCCGCGGCCCTGGCGGCCACAGGGCAGCCGTCCGGCGCGCTGACCGCGATGGTCGGCCGGGTGCGGTCCGGCGATCCCGACAACCTGGAGGCCCAGGCGGCCCAGCGCTATTGGCGCCTGCTCATGGGTCCGGACTTCCGCAGGGATGCCGATGCCCCCGGGGTCAATGGCCTGCTCAACTACGGCTACGCCATCCTGCGCTCCGCCGTCGCCCGGTCGGTGCTCGCGGCCGGCCTGCATCCCACCCTGGGCCTGTTTCACGGCAACCAGTACAACCCGATGGGGCTGGTCGACGATCTGATGGAGCCGTTCCGGCCGATCGTCGATCTGGCGGTGGTGCGCCTGCGGGACGGCGGAACGGTCGAGGTCGACGCGGATGCCAAGCACCGCCTGGCCGGCCTGCTGGCGCTGGACATGCACACCGCCGCCGGCACGACACCGCTGTCGACCTGTGCGCATCGGCTGGCCGCCTCGGTCGCCCGGTCGTTCGAGGAGGGCAAGCCGTCGCTCGACCTGCCGCTGTCGCCGCTGCCGCTGGAGTTCGGCTTCGCCCGGGGCGGAGGGGGCGGATGACCGCGCTGTCGGGGTACCGGATCATGTGGATGATGGTGATGTTCGACCTGCCGGTCGGCACCAAGGACGAGCGCCACCGGGCCACCAGGTTCCGCCACTTCCTGCTGGACGAGGGGTTCGAGATGGCGCAGTTCTCCATCTACATGCGGTATTGCGCGGGCCGGGAACGGGTGGAGGCCCATGCCCGGCGGATCGAACGGGCCTTGCCGCCCTCGGGGGCCGTGCAGATGGTCACGATCACCGACAAGCAGTATGAGGGCATCATCCGATTCCGCAGCCGCCGGAAGCAGCCGGCGTCGAAAAACCCGTCGCAACTGGCCCTGTTCTGACGATGATCGGCCGCTTTTCCACCCCCCTGAACAAGAAAAAACGCCCTGAAATCAGGGCGTTAGGAGGTTACACAGTATAGCCGGTTCGGATTTGGGGTCAAACCGCAGCATCCTGCTGCCTGAAGGCGATCGTTCGCGCAGTATAGCCGGTTCGGATTTGGGGTCAAACCGCAGCCAACGATTCGCTTGCGAGAATCTCGTCCATAGTATAGCCGGTTCGGATTTGGGGTCAAACCGCAGCCTGGCAGTGTCCCGCCCTGAGCGGTTGGCTAGTATAGCCGGTTCGGATTTGGGGTCAAACCGCAGCTGAACCGACCCCGTCAGGACGATCGACGGCAGTATAGCCGGTTCGGATTTGGGGTCAAACCGCAGCCTATCGCGTCGCTGCCTGAGGACATCAACGAGTATAGCCGGTTCGGATTTGGGGTCAAACCGCAGCTGAGCATCGCCGTTGAGCGGCCGTTGATTAAGTATAGCCGGTTCGGATTTGGGGTCAAACCGCAGCCGGTGAAACGATCCCGTAACCGCTCAAGCGAGTATAGCCGGTTCGGATTTGGGGTCAAACCGCAGCTATCGAGACCTGCCGGCCTTCTGGACCCATAGTATAGCCGGTTCGGATTTGGGGTCAAACCGCAGCAGCCAGACGCTGCAGCTCGGCGCGACGGTGAGTATAGCCGGTTCGGATTTGGGGTCAAACCGCAGCCGATGCACCGATACAGCCCGCGTCGGGCGTAGTATAGCCGGTTCGGATTTGGGGTCAAACCGCAGCCGCCCAGCGCTACTTGGACGAGGCCTAACGAGTATAGCCGGTTCGGATTTGGGGTCAAACCGCAGCAAACAGGTCTATCTCGGGGAGACGATCGCGAGTATAGCCGGTTCGGATTTGGGGTCAAACCGCAGCAACCAACCGACCGTGGACCTGCGCTGCGGGAGTATAGCCGGTTCGGATTTGGGGTCAAACCGCAGCAGCCTAACCTTCTCCTGAAGCGCGAGGCGTAGTATAGTCGGTTCGGATTTGAGGTTCAGCCGTAGCGCAATTAGCCGGAATCATCTTGGATTTCTTGGCCGTTACTGCCCTGCGGATCACGCGGTTCTGTTTCACTGCCTCTCGCTGGATTGCTTCGCCTCTTCTCTTTGCGTCCAACATCCAAGCTGGAACCGTCGTCGGCGTGTTGGATTTCTCGTGCTTCATCATCTTCTCCTTTGGGGGCTGTCACGCCGTTCAGTCGTCGTACGACGTGGGTTTGTTGTTCATAGTAGACAATCTCCCCCAGACGCATCATCAATCCGTCCAACGTAGGGCTGGGTCGTCGAACGCGGTGAAACAGCTTCTCGCATTCTGCGTCATCGATGACGAACTCATGGCTTGGATAGCCGCTGATGAGCGCCTGAATGGCACCTTCGCGGACGTTCATACCACGGTTGGCCAGCCGATGGCCATACTCCGTAGCGATGTGGAGATTTCGAAGATCACTTCCAAGTATCTCTGGGTTGATCTGCGAGTAAACTTTCCCCATCATATCTGTGGTAATATTTGAAGCTATTCTAGAGGCTGTTTCAAAACTGACGATCGATCCGCTTTTAGTCTTGATACCAATCATAATATGTTCATATAATTTGAAAGCTTCCTCCGCGAGACCTTCAAAAGCGGTCCTTACGACCAAACCTGAGCGACTCTTAAACAGCTCATCTTGTTGAAAGAGCTGTACATCAAGTGGTCCCAGCTCTGATAGTTCCGTCAAATACAATTCAGACGCTCCAAGGGCAATCAAGGTGCCAGCACTCTTGCAAAAAGATGGAATAAAAAGAAATAAATTTTCATGGCTCTTCTGCAGAAGGCGGGCAATTTTGTAGGCAGAATCAGCAATACCACCGTTTGTTGTTAGAATCAGAACCGCATTTGGTCGTATATCACTACTATTTTCACTTATCATCTCACTGACCAAGAGGCCGTAACCAATATCATCGATAGTACCGCTATAAACAAAAATATTAGCGTCCAACTCTTCAGCTACATGGTTAGCACATACTGTGATATCATGCATAGGATTACTCATCAGATAAGAACTGGAACTTATATCGCTCAGGAGTTCTGAGCGATATCACGTTCATACGGGCACGGTGACGTGTAGAACACAATAAGCATCAGTTCTGAGATTTCAATTCTCGTATGTGTTGGAGAGCCCTGGCTGCGCGGCAAACGATGCTCCCCTTCGCTATCGGATCCGTGTGGCGGGTCAGGGTGAGATACGGACATAATGTCAAGTTGGTCCAGATCTGGGCTCCGGCCGCAGCTTCTTGGTGGTGAGGGGGAGCCGGGCTCCGGCCGCCGGCGCGTGGGGGATCCTACTCGGCCGCCGCCCGGGCCGGGGCGGGTTCGGCGGTGCGGTAGACGGCCAAGGCGGCATCCACCCCCTCGCCGCACGTCACCGTGGCGCCATGGGCGCGCAAGGTGGCCTCCAGCGCGTTGAGGGTGATCAGCACGTTCTGCTTGCGGCAATTGTAGCCCATGGTGCCGATCCGCCAGATCCTGCCGGCCAGCGGGCCGAACGAGGTGCCGATCTCGATGCCGTAGTCGTTCAGCATGTCGGTGCGGATCGCCTCGCCATCGACCTCGGCCGGGATGTGGATGCCGGTGACGTTGGGCATCTTGTGGGCGAGGTCGCCGAACGGCCTCAGGCCCATGGCCTGCAGCCCCGCCACCAGCGCCGCGCTGGCCAGCGCATGGCGGGCGACCACCGCCGGCAGCCCTTCCTTGAGGACGATGCGGGCGCATTCCCGGGCGCCGTACAGCATGGTCGTCGCCTCGGTATGGTGGTTGAGGCGCTTGTCCGACCAATAGTCCATCAGCATCGCCAGGTCGAAATAGTTCGACGCGATGCGCGGCCCCTCCCCGGGCACGTCGCCGGCGGGGCGGATGCCGCGTTCGGTGTGCTTGCGGCGCAGCACCGCCCGCTCGACCCGCGCGTTGACCGTGATCGGGGCGATGCCGCTGGGCCCGCCCAGGCATTTCTGCAGGCCGGCGGTGCAGGCATCGATGCCCCAGGCATCCACCGGCAGGTCCATGCCGACGATCGAGGCGGTGGCGTCGACATAGAGCAGCGCATCGTAGCGGCGGCAGATCGCCCCGATCTCCGCCAGCGGCTGGGCCATGGTGGTGGAGGTATCGCCCTGGCACAGCGCCACGATCCTGGGCCGGACCCGCTTGACCGCGTCTTCGATCCGGTCCGGCGTGAAGACGGTCCCCCATTCGGCCTCGACGGTCTCGACCTTGGCGCCGCAGCGGCCGGCGATCTCCGCCTTCAGATGGCCGAAGCGGCCAAAGATCGGCACCAGCACCGTGTCGCCGGGCTCGATCAGGGAAACCATGACCGCCTCGATCCCGGCCCGGGCGGTCCCGTCGATCAGGAAGGTCCAGCGGTTGTCGGTCTGGAAGACCTGGCGGTAGAGCGCCATGGTCTCGTTCATATAGCCGGTGAAGGCGGGGTCGAACTGGCCCAGGAGCTGGGCCGACATCGCCCGCAGCACCCGCGGGTCGGCATTGATCGGGCCCGGGCCCATCATCAGCCGCGGCGGCGGATTGATCTCGTCGAACAGCTCGGCCATGGCGCGGGGCCCTTGCGGCGGACAGCGAACAGAAACGGAGACGGGGCCGCCCGACCCGGGGATGGCGGGCCGGCCCGACCATCGACCTCGTCTCGCTCCCGAAAGTGAGAGTCGGAGCGGGATCTGGGCATCACGCGCGATCATGGAGCGATCGCGGCCAATGCCATCCCGCTCTAGCCGATCCCCGCCGCGGCCTCAAGCGCGGCGACCGGATCCCCCCGGTCGCAACCAGGGACGGGCCGCCGGCGGGGCCGGGCGGCATCGCCGGGCCGATCGAGCGGGGAGAGTGATTTGCAAATTGCGAGGCTCGGCGACGGGCTCGCGGCCCGCTTCGCGGCTCCTCCGCCAGCATTGCATTTTGCGAGTCTCGCCAGTCGCGATCTCAGTTCAGTTTTCCTGTTTCGGCCGAAATATCAGTATATATTCTTATATCGATCCTTCGATATGTACCTGGTCTCATTCTTATCCCTGGCACAGCCGCTGCAACACGGTGGCCAAACCCGATCAGCGGGTTTCGGACAACCGCCAAGTTGGAGCACCCAGATCATGACCACCGCCGTCGCTTCCGTCTCCCGCCTGTTTCTGGTCCTGGGTTTCCCGGTGATCATCGTCCTGTCGATGCTGGCGACCCTGATCCGCACGCCGGTGGTTTCCGTGCCGATCGTGCTGGTGTTCGGCTTCTACAACTTCGAACACATTGCGGGTCTGTTCACCGGCTGGATCTGACCCGCCGCTGCCGCTCGGCCTGTATCCCCGCCGGGGGTTCATCGCCAACACCCGATGGTCTATAGTGGGCGATCGTCGGTGGGTGAGGGGTGCCGACGCGCGCAGCAGACGGCTGGGGCCGGTGCCGGCGGTGTCGGCCGGCCCCCCGGGCGGTACAGGGATCGAAGTCGATGACGGATTTGGAGCAGCGATGCGTGGATGCGGGGCTGAAGATGACCGGGCAGCGCCGGGTCATCCTGCAGGTCCTGGATTCCTCGACCGACCACCCCTCGGTCGAAACGGTGTATCAGCGGGCCAAGGGGATCGATCGCGGCATCTCGATTGCGACGGTCTATCGCACCCTGCACCTGCTCGATGAACTCAACCTTGTGCAACGGCATGATTTCAACGAGAACATGTCGCGGTTCGAGGTCAATCTCGACCATCATCACCACATGATCGACCTGGAAACCGGCGAGGTCGTCGAGTTCCAGGACGAGGAACTCGAGCAGTTGAAGGTCGAGATCGCCGAGCGGCTCGGCTTCGATCTCGTCGATCACCGATTGGAACTCTATGGCCGGCGGCGCAAGCAAGATTGACGTGCTGGAGGTCTGCGGCTCGGATTGCTGCCGGGAGGCGGTGACCCGGGTCTACACGTCCATGCAGTCCTCCGGCGCCAGCGACCGGGACGCTCTTGGCGCGGCCGTGCGGGTGTTCCGCTACCACCATCCGGAAGTCCCCAGCGGCCAGATCCGCGACCTGGTCGAAACCTGGGTGTATTCGGGACCCGTGCATTAATACTAATCCAAGATGACATGAAGGCGACCCGCCCTCATGTCCGCTTCTTGCTCTCCAAGGTGAGCGTCAGAGCGGAGTTCGGACGGCACACGCGATCGTAGACACGATCGCACCGAACACCATCCCACTCTCGGACTTCCAGCCGGCCGGGGTGGGGCGCCCCCTCACCCGCCCAGGAAGCTCTGTGCGACTTCCTGGTTGGCGAGGAGGGCGGCGCCGGTGTCGGTGAAGCGGTTGCGGCCCGTCGCCAGCACATAGCCGCGATGGGCGATTGCCAGGGCCTGCTTGGCGTTCTGCTCGACCATCAGGATTCCGACGCCGGTGGCGTTGATGGCGATGATCCGCTCGAAGATCTCGTCCATCACCCGGGGCGACAGACCGGCCGTCGGCTCGTCGAGCAACAGGAGCTTGGGCTCGACCATCAGCGCCCGGCCGATCGCGACCATCTGGCGCTGGCCGCCGGACAGCTCGCCTGCCGGCTGCTTGCGCTTCTCCGCCATCGCCGGGAACAGGCCGTAGACCCGGTCGAGGGATTCCGACAGATCGTCGGACCGCACGAACGCCCCCATCTCCAGATTCTCGTGCACCGTCAGATTGGGGAAGACGTTGCGCTCCTGCGGGACATAGGCCATGCCGCGCCGGACCAGGCTCTCGGGCCTGGCGTTGGTGATCTCGTCCCCCGCGAAGGTGACCGTCCCCTCGCGGACCTTGAGCAGGCCGAACACCGCCTTCATCGCGGTCGACTTGCCGGCCCCGTTGGGGCCGACGATCACGGCGATCTGATCGCTGTCGACGGCGACCGAACAGCCGTTGAGGATGTCCATCCCGCCATAGCCGCCATAGAGGGCCTGCGCGTCGAGCAGCATCACGCGGTCGCCCCCGCCCCGCCCGGGGTCATCGGTGCCGCCGCGGCCGCGACACCGGGGTCGACCGCCGGCAGCGCATGCACCGACTTGGCCCCGAGATAGGCTTCGATCACGTGCTCGTCGCGGCGGACGTCCTCGGCCGAGCCCCGGGCCAGCACCGTGCCCTCGGCCATCACGATGACCGGGTCGCACAGCCGGCCGATCAGCTCCATGTCGTGCTCGATCAGGAAGAAAGTGTAGCCGCGCTCCCGGTTCAGCCGCTCGATATCCCCGGCCAGCTCCTTGAGCAGGGTCCGGTTGACCCCGGCGCCGATCTCGTCGAGCAGCACCACCTTGGCGTCGACCATCATGGTGCGGCCCAGCTCCAGCAGCTTCTTCTGACCGCCCGAGAGATTGCCGGCCAGCTCGTAGGTCACCGGGCCCAGCCGCAAGAACGCGAGCACGTCCTCGGCCCGTCTGCGTATGTCGGATTCCTGCCGCCTGACCGCACCCCAGCGGAACCAGGTCGACCACAGATCCTCTCCGGCTTGCGCCTCGGGCACCATCATCAGGTTCTCCAGTACCGTCATGCGGGAGAACTCATGGGCGATCTGGAACGTCCGCAGCAGGCCGAGCCCGAACAGCTCATGCGGCTTCTTGCCGGTGATGTCCCGGCCATCGAGGCGTACGGCCCCCGAGGTCGGTGCGTACAGCCCGGCGATGACGTTGAACAAGGTCGACTTGCCGGCCCCGTTCGGACCGATCAGCCCGGTGATCGAGCCCGTCTCCACCGACAAGGAACAGCGGTCGACGGCCCTGATGCCGCCGAAATGCAACGATACGTCGTCGACCTCGATCACCGGTCGGACCTCTCTTCCAGTCAGGGCGGGGGGACGGCCGGGACGGCCGGGCGGGGCTGTCTACACCATGAAATCGCCAAGCGCCGCAAGCACGGCGTCGACCTCCTGCGGCAGACCGACCGAACAGCGCACGAAACCGTCCAGGCCGTAGGGCGCGGTGTGGTTGACCACGATGCCGCGGTCGAGCAGGAAGCGCCTGGCCGCCGCGGCGGTATGATTGGTGTCGGCCGGGAACCGGATCAACAGGAAGTTGCATGTCCCCCGGAGCGGGGCAAGGCCCAACGCGCCCAGGCCCTGGAACAGCCGGGTCCGTTCGACGGCCGTCTCCCGCCGGACCCGGGACAGGAACGGCTGATCGGCGAGGGCGGCGAGGGCCGCTTCCTGCGCCACCGCATTCACGTTGCCCACGCCGCGGACCGTGTTCATGACCCGGATCATCGCCGGCGGGCCGTATGCCCAGCCGACCCGCAAGGCCGCCAGCCCGTACCCTTTGGAGAACGTACGGGTCACGACGACGTTCTGCCGGCCGGCCACATACGCCATCCCGTCGGTGTACTCCGGATCCTCCGGATACTCGGCGTATGCGCTGTCCAGCACCAGCACGATATGCGGCGGCAGGGTCTCGACCAGCCGCGTGACCTCCGCCTCGGGCAGGATCGTGCCGGTCGGATTGTTGGGGTTGGCGACGAAGACGATACGGGTCCGCTCGGTCACTGCGGCCAGCAGCGCGTCGACATCGGTGACGTAGCCGGCCGTCTCCTCGGCCTTCACCGCCGTCGCCCCGACCCGCATCGCGACCACGCCGAACTGGGCGAAGCCCCAGCGCGGGAACAGCACCTCGTCCCCCGGCCGGGCATAGCAGCGGGCGATGACGTCCAGCAGCTCTTCCGAGCCGTTGCCGCAGATCACCTGCTCGGGATCGATGGCGTGGTGCGCGCCGATCGCCTCCCGCAAGGCCGTGGACATCGGGTCGGGATAGCGGGACGGCACCTCGGCCCGCGCGCGTGCCGCCTCGACCGCCGCGGGGCTCGCGCCCCAGCTCGACTCGTTCAGGGACAGGTCGATCAGGGTCCCGCCGGGCGGCGGCATCAGCTTGCGCATGCCCAACGCGCCGGTGTCGGGCAGGTAGGGGGTCGGGACGATGGGCTGGGTCATGCGGCCGTCCGGGCGTGTCGGGAAGGATGGGGTCGCGGCCCCGGGTCGCGGCCCCGGGGGGCGGCGTCAGGCCTGGCGCAGGCCGGCCTCGACCATCAGCGGCAGCACCCGGTCGACGATCAACGGCAGCTCGTCCTTGAAGTTGACGACACTGAGGGTCGTGCCGGCGAAGCCGATCCCGGCCATCTTCACCATCTCCTCGACGATCCGTTCGGGCGTGCCGATCAGCGGGTAGGTGCCGACCCCGCCGGCGAAGCGCTTGCGGTACTGGTCGAACACATGCGGGTCGTGGGAGCCGGCGAACGCCTGCTTCATCGCCATGTGGTAGTCGACCGCGCCGGCATCGGCCTCGCGGGTCGCGTAGCGGTCGTAGTAATCCTCGGCCTCGGCCTGGCTGTCCCGGCAGACCACATGGCAGGTGGTGAACACACCCAGGTCCCGGCCCACCGCCGCCGCCCGCGCCTTGATGTCGGCGATGTGCCTGGCGCCGCTGTCGATCTCGGCGAAGGTGGTGAACAGGAAGTCGGACGTCTTGGCGGCGAAATCCCGGCCGGCGGAGGAGAAGGCGGCCGACATCGTCACCGGCCGGGGCCGCTGCAGGCTGACCGGCGCGCCGACGATGTCCTTGCCCTGGAAATAGGTGCCTTCGAAGTCGAACGGCCCCTCCCCGGCCAGGATGCCGGCGAAGACCTGATACCACTCGTAGCCCTGGGCGTAGCGATCGTCGGCCTGGCCGACCCCGAACATGTCGAACTCCGCCTGATGCCAGCCGCAGACGATGTTCAGGCCGGCCCGGCCGTGGCTGGCATGGTCGATGGTGGCGATCGCCTTGGCGGCGAAGATCGGATGGACGAGCGGCGCGTGGACGGTCGAGAAGATCGCGATCCGCTCGGTCAGCCCCGCCAGGGCGGCGCCATGGGTCAGCGTCTCGAACGAGGTGCCGCGGGCATCGGTCTCCCCGCCGAAACCCTTCCAGCGGGCGAGCGGCAGGATGAACTCGATACCGGCCCGGTCAGCCATCCGCGCCACGGCGGCGATGTCGTCCCAGTCGGCCCGCCAGCGTTCGGGCACGCGGGTCAGGGCGATACCGCCATCGGCGTTTGCGGAGAACACCCCGAGCTTGAAGCGATTGGGGCCGAACAGCGGGTTCGGCTTGACCGTCGGCATGGGCGCCTCGCTGGAACTACGGAAGGCCGGACCGCCGAAGGGCCACCGGACGGTCCGGCCGCACGGCCTCAGCCCTCGAACGGCGGGGGCAGGAAGCGGGCGAGCATCGCCTCGGTCCCGATCGGGTCCAGCGCCAGGCCGGCGGCGACCCCGGCCGCCATGTCGCCGGGATAGACGTCCCCCTGCCCGATGCTCAGGGCATGGCGGATCGCCTCGGCCACCGCGGCCGGCGGCATCTTCGGACCCTGGAAGTCACGGGTCATGTCGGTGTCGACCGCGCCGGGCATGATGGCGAAGACGGTGACGCCGGCGGCCGCCAGCTCCGCCCGCGCGCCTTGGGTCAGGCTGTACTCCGCGGCCTTGGAGGCACAGAGGGAGCCCATCGCCGGCAGGTTCTGGCGCGACAGGATCGACAGCATG
Source organism: Alphaproteobacteria bacterium (assembly GCA_028281265.1). Lineage (GTDB taxonomy): Bacteria > Pseudomonadota > Alphaproteobacteria > DSM-16000 > Inquilinaceae > JANQKE01. The sequence continues at coordinate 37,122 of JANQKE010000101.1, forward strand.
TTGACGATCGCGCACGGTCTGCCGGCGGCCGCGTTGGCCTTCAGCACCGGGGCGAAGGCCCGGATCATGCCCAGCGTGCCGAGATAGTTGACCTCGATCTCCTGCCGGGCACGGTGGGTGCCGTCGATCGCCAGCAGCGGGCTGTTGTGATTGACCCCGGCATTGTTGACCAGGAGGGTGACGTCGGCCGCCGCCGCCGCGGCCGCTGTGACCTGCGCGTCGTCGGTGATGTCCAGGGCCATCGGCACCAGCCGGTCCGGCGCGGTGGCGATCAGATCGGCGATCGCCGCGGGATCGCGGGCCGTGCAGTAGATCCTGGCCGCACCGCCGTCGAGAAGCTGGCGTACGGTGTGCGGGCCGATGCCGCGATTGGTGCCGGTGACGAACGCCACCGCGCCCGGGACCGGGTCGGTATGGTCCGCCGCCGGGCGGAACCGAGCGATGTTGGCCTTGATCGGCTCGGCGGAGCCGACCACGTCCTCGGCCACCACGACGAGCTGGAAGCCCTGGCGGCGCCGGTCCAGGGCCAGGGACACGTGGCCGGTGAAGATCCCGCAGGCGATCCCGGCAGCCCGGGCGGTCGCCTTGATCGATTGGATGGTGGCCTCGAACGCCGGCCCCTGGTCCGGCCACTCACCCATCGAGATCGCCAGGTCGACCGCGCCGATGAACAGCATGTCGACCCCGGGGACGGCCGCGATCTCCGCGGCGTTCGCCACACCTCGGGCGGTCTCGATCATCACGGCGACGGCGATCGTGTCGTTGGCGCCGGTGCTGTAGGCCTTGAAGTCGCCGATCAGATGCCGGATGCCGCCGGCCGACCGGATGCCGGCGGGCGGGTATTTGGCCGCCGCCACCGCCGCGCGGGCCTGATCGGCGGTCTCCACCATGGGCACGATGACCCCCAGCGCCCCCGCATCGAGCGCCTGGCCGATCGCCGTCGCCCCGTTCTCCGCCACCCGGACCAGCGGGATCGCCCGGCCGCGGATCAGCCCGACCGCCGCCTCCAGCGTCGTGCGGTCCCAGACCCCGTGCTGGGCGTCGAGGGTGACCGCGTCCGCCCCGGCGCCGACCGCCATCTCCACCACCGGCAGGGCGCCGAGCCCCAGCCACGCGGTGCCGATGCAGCCGCCCTCGGCCCAGACCGCCTTGAGCGGATTGCCCTCAACCATCGTGTCGCACGCTCCCCGTTCCGTCATGTTCTTGGCGCCGCGGGTATCCTTCCGGATCACCCCGGCGCGGGTGCGACAGCTTAGAAGCCGGGCGGCCATGGCGGCAATCCCATGCTTGTCCGAACAAGTGAATCGCCGCGGTCGCCCCGCGCAACCGGAGGCGGGCTGCAGCGGCAGCGGCCGTCGCAGAATGCGACGGGGCGGGCCGGCAGCGGCACCCCGGCGGGCGATCGGCCCGGGCTTTTGCAAATTGCGGCGCGTTCGGCAGCCGGGCCGCCCGGTCCGGCGCCGGACCTAGGACCCGGGGCCGCTTCACCGCGCCATCGGCGGCGGAAATCCGCTCATATTCCTACTCCGGCGCTGGCACGGGCGGTGCACTCCGACCGGTGAGCCCGCTTGGACGGGCACCTCATCCCTCGTCTTACGGAGGACCCTGACGATGACCGCCGCCGTTTCTTCCGTCTCCCGCCTGTTCCTGGTCCTGGGCTTTCCGGTGGTCATCGTCCTGTCGATGCTGGCCACCCTGATCCGCACGCCGATCATCGCGGTGCCGGTCGTGCTGGTGACGGCCTTCTACAATTACGAGCACATTACGGGCTGGATCGCCGCCCTGCTCTAACGCTTCGAAGCCGATCACTTCACCCGGCATTCAGGCGAGTCCATCTGAACGCCGGTCGATCGAGACGACCGGTCACCACCGCTCCGACGGCGCAGCACCGCTCACCCATTCGGCCAGCCGACGCCGGGTGGAGGCGGTCGTCCCGGCCGGCGGGTCGGCGGCGGGAAAGAACCGGGCCTCGGCGATCTCGGCCGATGGCGCGGCATCCGGGATCGGCTGCCAGCGGGCGGCGGTGAACAGCGCCACGTGATCCGAGCGTTCGGGCACGAAATTGGCGTGCATCGAGGGCGGACCGGCGACCTCGACCACGGCGATCCCGGCTTCCTCCCGCGCTTCGCGGACCGCGGCGTCGCGCAGACTCTCCCACCGCTTGACCCCACCGCCCGGCAGATACCAGCCGGGCCGATAGGTGTGCCGGATCAGCAGCACCCGGCCCCGGTCATCGGCGACCAGCATGCGCACGCCGATGCTCACCGGTGGAGCCAACCGCAAGACGCGCGCATGCAGGCCGTATAGCAGCGCCGGCAGCCGGCTGCCGGTCCACAGCCGGTGCCACCCGGGCATGCGCCCCCGAGGGGGTTTGGTGTTCTGGCTCACGGACACGTGATTCCCCACATCCCATAAGGACATGACCGGGGCCGATCGGGGGACCGGCGCCCAACGCGACAACGGGGGATATCATGAAACGCACCACGATCGCGGCGGTCGTGCTGATGCTGCTGAGTGCCGGCCCGGTGCTGGCGCCCGGACCGGCCGGGGCGAGCGACGACATCGTCCGGACCGATGACGATCTGCACATAGTCGCCGACACGCAAGGCGATGTGATCCTGTTGGGGGAGACCGTGCGGTTCGACGGCAATGCCGGCGAGGACGCGCTGGTCGCCGGCCGCCGGGTGACGCTGACGGGCAGCATCGGTGACGATGTGTACGCCGCAGGCCAGGAGGTGCGGATCGAAGGCCCGGTGGCGGCCGATGTGTTCGCTGCCGGACAGACGGTCACGGTCACGGCGACCGCCACCGTCGGCGACGACGCGTTCCTCGCCGGTCAGACCGTCCGGCTGAAAGCCCCGGTGGCGGCGAACCTGCGGGTGGCCGCCCAGACGGTGGTGCTGGCCGGATCGGTCGGCGGCGACGCCTTCCTCGCCGGGGAGAGGCTGGAGATCGACGGATCGGTGAGCATCGGCGGCGATCTCCATCTCGCCGGTGACCTGGCGGACATGGAGCTGCCGGCCGGCCTGGCCGCCGGCCGGATCGTCCGCGACGCCGACGCCTGGGACGCCTGGGCGGAGGACCGGGACCGCGGGGACCCCCGGCATCGGGAGAGGCATGACGGGTTCGGCGTCTGGGGCACGCTCGCCTTCGTCCTCAGCCTGATCGTCACCGGCGCGGTGCTGACCACCGTCGCCCCGGATCTGACCCGCAGCGCCGGCACCACCCTGCGCCGCACCCCGGTCAAGGCCGGGCTGTTCGGCCTGTTGGTCCTGTTCGGCTGGCCGCTGGCCACGGCCGTCTTCATGATCACGGTGATCGGCATCCCGATCGGGCTGGTGCTGTTCCTGACCTTCTGGATCGTGCTGCTGCTGGGCTGGCTGCTGGCCGCGTTCGCGATCGGCGATCTGCTGGTGGCGTCGGGCCGTATCGCCCCCCGGCCCTGGGTCCGGTTCGCCGCCTTCGCCGCCGCCCTGCTGGCGCTGCAGGTGATCGCCTGGATCCCGGTCGTCGGCGGTCTCGTCGTGCTGCTGGTGCTGCTGATGGGCCTGGGTGCGCTGGCCTTGGACGTCATGGGCCGACGGGGGCCACCGCCCGTCCCCGCCTCGACATAGCCGGTCAACCCGCTCCGACACTCATGTTCGAGAGCGGGATGGCATTAGGGGCGATCGCATCTGCGATCGCGCATGATGTCTGAATCCCGCTCTGACACTTATCTTTGAGAGCAAGATTCAGACATGAGGGTGATGCACCCTCATGTCATCTTGCTTTAGGGTCGGCAGGTGTCCTTCTGTCCGACACCGACGGCCGAAGCCCCCATGTTGACCGATGCCCGCGGCCTGGCGGTCACCACCGACGATCCCGCGGTGGTGACCGCCATCGACCGCTATGCCGAGGCGTTCCTCGCCTATACCGACGACGCCTCGGCGATCCTGGAGGCGGCGGTGGCCGACCCGGCTTGCCCGCTGGCCCAGGCCCTTGCCGGGGCGCTGTTCCTGTTCCTGGAGAGCCGGAGCGCCCCGGCACAGGCCGAACCCTACATCGCCGCCGCCGAGGCCGCCCCCCGGGCGACGGAGCGGGAGCGGCTGTGGACCGCCGCTACGCGCGCCTGGGCCGACGGGCGCCTGGACACGGCCATCGACGCCCACAAGGCGATCACCGCCCGCTGGCCGGAGGATCTGCTGGCCGCCAAGGTCGGGCAGTATCACCTGTTCAACCAGGGCCGGTGCCGGGAGCTGTGCGCGATGGCCGAAGCCGTCCTGCCGGCCAACCGGGATGTCGGCTACGCCCACGGCATGCTGGCGTTCGGGCTCGAACAGACCCATCGGCTGGCCGAGGCCGAAGCCGCCGGCCGGCACGCCACCGACCTCCACCGTACCGACCCTTGGGCACACCATGCGGTCGCCCATGTGATGGAGACCCAAGGCCGGATCGCCGAAGGGATCGCTTGGATGGAAGCGCTGGCCGATGCTTGGGCGGACTGCAACTCCTTCATGCTGACCCACAATTGGTGGCACGTGGCGCTGTTCCACCTCGACCGGGACGACCCCGAGGCGGCGCTGCGGCTCTATGACGAGCGGGTCTGGGGGGTGTGGAAGGCGTACAGCCAGGACCAGATCGGGGCGGTCTCCCTGCTCGCCCGGCTGGAGCTGCGCGGGCTCGATGTCGGCGACCGCTGGCAGGACGTCGCCGCCCATATGGCCGCGGCCGGGCGTGACCACGACCATGTCAACGGGTTCCTGGACCTGCAATATCTCTACGGCTTCGCCCGCGCCGGCCGGGACGGCCCGGTCGCCGCGATGCGCGACAGCCTCTCCCGACACGCCGCCGACCGGGCCGCGGCCGGCGAGACCGCCTGGCAGGAGGTGGTCGTCCCGGCGGCCGACGGGCTGATCGCGCATGCGCGCGGCGACGCCCGGCGGGCGGTGGACGGGCTCGCCGGCGTGCGGGACGGGCTGATCCGGCTGGGCGGCAGCCACGCCCAGCGCGACCTGTTCGACCAGATCCTGATCGACGCGGCGCTCGATGTCGGCGATGCTGCGGTGGCCGGGCCGATGCTCCTGGCCCGCAAGCGGGCCCGGCCGACCGTCGCCGTCACCGACCGGCTGCTCGCCCGGCTGGCATTCTGACCCGGTCCCGTCGCGGAGGTGATCGCCATGGCCGAGGATACCGCCCGCCTGCCGGCCACCGAGCTGGTCACCCGCTTCGTCGCCGGCGATCTGAGCCCCGTCGACGCGACGCAAGCGTGCCTCGACCGCATCGGCCAGACCAACCCCGCCCTCAACGCCATGAACCTGGTCGATGCGGACGGTGCGCTGGCGGCCGCCCGGCAGGCCGAAAAGCGCTACCGGGCCGGCACGCCGCTGTCGCCGATCGACGGGGTGCCGATCACGATCAAGGACATCGTCCTGGTCCGCGGCTGGCCGACCCGCCGCGGCTCCCGCACCATCGACCCGGACCAGCCCTGGCTGGAGGACGCGCCGGCCCCCGCACGGCTGCGGGAGGCGGGGGCGGTTCCGCTCGGCCGCACCACCACGCCCGAATTCGGCTGGAAAGGGGTGACCGACAGCCCGCTGACCGGCATCACCCGCAACCCCTGGGACCGGGACAAGACCCCCGGCGGCTCTTCGGGCGGGGCGGCGGTGGCCGCGGCGGTCGGCATGGCGCCGCTCAACATCGGCACCGATGGCGGCGGGTCGATCCGCATCCCCGCCGCGTTCACCGGCATCTTCGGCTTCAAGCCCAGCTTCGGGCGGGTGCCGGCCTACCCGCCCAGCCCGTTCGGCACCCTGGCCCATCTCGGCCCGATGACCCGGACGGTGGCCGACGCGGCGGCCATGCTGACGGTGATGGCGCGGCCCGATCCGCGCGACTGGCACGCGCGCCCCTACGGCCCGGAGGATTTCGCCCGCACCCTCGATGCCGGGGTGGGCGGCCTGCGCATCGGCTTCGCCCCGACCCTCGACCGGGCCCGGGTCGATCCCGAGATCGCCCGCCTGGTCGCCGAGGCGGCCGCGGTGTTCGACACCCTCGGCGCCACGGTGGAAGAGGTGGCACCGCCCCTGGCCGACGCCGCGCGCGTGTTCGACACCCTGTGGGCGGCCGGGGCGGCCGCGGTCTACCGCACGGTGCCCGCGGACAGGCGGGACCGGGTCGACCCGGGCTTCCGCGCCGTCGCCGAGGCCGCCGGATCGATGCCGGCGGAAACCCTGCACGGCGCCGACCTCGCCCGCGGCGCGATCGGCGGGGCGATGAACCGGTTCTTCGGGACGGTCGACCTCTTGCTGACCCCGGCCGAGCCGATCGCGGCCTTCGAGGCCGGTCACGATGTCCCGCCGGGCGGCCCCTATCGGGGCTGGCCCGATTGGACCCCGTTCACCTATCCGTTCAATCTGACCCAGCAGCCGGCGGCCAGCGTGCCCTGCGGACTGACCGCGGCCGGGCTGCCGGCGGGCCTGCAGATCGTCGGGCCGGCGCATCAGGACGCGCTGGTCCTGCGCGCGGCGGCCGCCTTCGAACGGGCGCGACCCTGGCCGCTGTCGCCGATCCGCTGGTGAGATCGGGACTCGGGCGATGCTTTCTCCTGGTTGGCGATAGTCCGATGCAGCAGATGCGTCCGGCTGGCCGAGGCCGCCGCGAACCGACGTCACGCCGGCTCGGCGACAGGGCGCGGGATTGCCCCCGCCGGCAAGTCGTCCCATCCTCCCCCGGACGCTTGATGCGCACTCACCGAGGACGGCCGTGGTCCGCCCATGCACGGGCGCGCTTGCCGCGGTGCGGCGGATCCCCCTCATCGTATCGCGGTATCAGTCATCATCGCCGGCGTCGTCGCCATCCTCATCGCCATCATCGGTATCGTCATCGCCGTCGGCGTCGTCGGCGTCATCGCCGTCATCACCCTCATCGTCCTCGTCGGCTTCGCTGCCGCCGTCGGGCTCGGAGTCATCGTCCGGCTCCCCGTCGCCGACATCGTCGTCATCCTCCGCATCGTCGATATCGGCCTCCTCATCACCGTCCCAGCCGGCCGGCGGGCGGTCCCAATCGGCGTCTTCGTCGGAGCGGCGGTAGCCTCGGAACGCCTCCCGGCGCTCGATCCGGAGGACGCCGCCCTCGACCCGCCCTTCCAGAATGCGGCTACCGGCGATGCCCGCGGACGCCGCATCACCACCATCGGCGAGCGACAACCGGTCGGCCTGGGGATCGGCAAGCGTCTGCAACAGCAGCCGGTCGACACGGCCGTCGAACAGCGCCGCCGATAGCGGGGCGGCGGCGGCCACCGGCCGGCCGGCCGGACCCGGGTCGGCCAGCCGCTCGATACGGCTTGCCGCGATGCGGCCGGGGCCGCTCGGCAGCCCGCTGACCGCGACCCAGTCCCCCGGCGACAACCCGGCGGCGTCGCCCAGCCGCGTCGCACCGGGCCCGCCGGCGACCACGGTCGCCCGGTCGATCCCGATCGTCCGGCCGAGCACGGTCACGCCGTCGGGGCCGACGCCGTCGACCGGCCCGATGACGGCCGTGCCGCGACGGACCTCGCGGGCGATCCAAAGCCCGTCCCGCTCGACGGCGCGCACCAGCACGCTGTGGCCGACCCGCAGATCCTGCGGCCGATAGACACCGCCCGCGGTGTCGGCGATCGGCAGACCGGGGGGTATGGCGATCCGGCGGCCATTGACCACGATGCTGCCGAACTCGGTGATCACCCCGACGATGCCGGTGCCGCCGATCCCGCCATCGCCGGAGATCCCGGTCCCGCCGATCCCGCCATCTCCGGACGCCAGCGACGGCCCCCGCTCCGGCGCGCAGGCCACCAGGCCGAGCAGGAGCCCGGCCAGGACGAGGGGCAAACGGCACCACGCGGTCATGACGGCGGCTCCTGATCCCGGTCGTCGGACAATTCCGGGGCCGGAACGGCCGGCGGCCGGTCACCGGCATCCCGGAAGAAATAGGCCCCCAGCCGCATGCGGCCGGTGGCCTCGGGGCGGCCGGCATCGGCCTCGACCAGACGGCGGGCCTCCTGATTGACGCGGATCAGCAAGGCATCCGCCTCGCGGCGTGCCAGGGTCTCCACCCGGTCCAGGGAGGCCGGGGTGAGCCCGTCATAGAACACCGCCCGCTCGAACAGGGGCGGCCCGTCGGCCAGCAGATTGTGCACCGCCGCCCCGGCATGGTCGCCGAGGTTCCAGCCCAGGAAGGCCGCCCGCTCGCCGAAATGCCGGGACGGGGTGAAGGCGGTGGCGTCGAGCATGACCCGGTCGGCCGCATCGAGGGTGACCAGGCCCTGGCGCCGCCACTCGTCCAACACCGCCCGGGCGCGCAGATCGGTGCTCACCGACGCGACCAGGGTGTCGAACCCGACCGCCGCGTCCGGCCCGGCCGGGGCGATCCGGGGCAGCGGTCGCGGCTGGCCGTCTTCGGTCCGGTAGCGGGGATCGCCGAGCCAGCGGCCGACGATCAGCGCCCCCAGCGGGACGGCGGTGCGCTTGTCCGGCGGATCGCGGTCGGATTCGAGCAGGCGCCGCACATCCTTACGGTGCACGCCGGTCAGAAGCGTCACCCGGCTTTGCGTCACCGGCTTGCCGTCCAGCGGGAAGTCTCGCGCGGCCGTGTCGACATACAGCCGCTTGAGAAGGTCCGCCGCCGCCGGAAACGGGATCCCGACCGCGATCATCAGCCGCACCAGGGGCCGCAACGCCCGCGCCAAGGCGGCCCGGACAGCGCTGGCCCGCATGTCGTCCGGGGTGGCGGGAGGGGACGCGTCAGTCATGTGGGACACTTTCCCACAGCCGATGGTCGGAATCAAGCGATCGGCGCTTGACGTGGGAGTTTTTCCCACGTACATCGGAGGCGGGATGTGGGAATTCTTCCCACGCCCTTCGACCCTACAGCCATGGAGAGTTCCGATGCGTTTGCGCAAAACCCTCACCACCACCGCCGCGACCCTCGCCCTTGCGATCGGTGCCGGCACCTTTGCCGTCGGCCCGGCCAACGCCCAGACCGGCGGCAGCGGCGATACGGCCGGGCAGATCCTGTCGGTCCTGCAATCCTGGGATGAGGCGCTGGCCTCGCTTCTCGACGACGCCGGCGACCCGACCCAGGACGACGACGACGAAGATGACTATGAAGACGACGAGGACGACGAGGACGAAGATGAGGACGACCAATCCTCGTCCGAAGATGGCGATCGTAGCGACGACGACGACTATGAGGACGAGGACGAGGATGACGAGGACCATGAAGACGACGAGGACGAGGACGAGGACGACGACAGCGACGACGATAGCGACGATGACGACGACGACTGACGCCGGTCCGCACGATCCGACGGTGCCGGCCGCCGGCTGACCTCGGACCACGTCGCGACGAGCCAGCCACGTCGCGACGTGGCAAGCGCGTCCGCGCCGGCCGATCGCTTCGGGTCGGCGCGGTCGCAAGCACCCGGCGGACCGGTCCGGACGGACCCCCCGTCCCAGAAGACCCTGGAGCATCCCGCGCCCGAACGGACGCAGACGGGATGCTCTCCCTCCTTGAAGTCGATCGGTCGATCTAGAGCATCCTGCGTCCGAACGGACGCAGGATGCTCTAAGTCTTTGAAATAGATCAACCTGCGTTCAGATGAGTCCATCTGAACGCAGGTTGATCTAGCGGCGCGCGGCGCCCAGCCGGGCCACTTGCAGCACCACCCGGTGCAGCAGGGCGCCGTCGGGCATCCCGGTGCGCTTGGCCTGGGCTTCGGCCTCGGTGAGCAGGGCGAGCGCCCGCTCCAGCCGGTCGGGTCGCCAGGTGCCGAGCTGCCGGCGGACGGCCGGCACATGCTTGAAGAACACCGGCGGCCGCAACTCCTTGATCGCCTGGTCGGGACCGGTCCCCGCGGCGACGCGGTTGGCCGCCTGATAGAGCCGGGCGACATGCCGCTGCAGCCCGCGGGCGATCGCGACCACCGAGATGTTGTCCGCGATCAGCCGCCGGTAGGCCCCGTCGGCACCGGCGAGATCCCCCGTGCCCGCGGCCATCGCCAGATCGTCGATCGAGCGCTCCCCCGCATCGCCGATCGCCGCGGCGACCATCTCCACGGTCAGCCGATCGTCGTCGCCGAGATAGAGGATCAGCTTGTCGATCTCGTTGAGCGCCACCCCGCGATCGGCCGGCAAGGCCGCCGCCAGCGCGTGCTCCGCCTCGGCATCGACGCGCTTTCCGGCAGCCTGCAAGCGGGTGCGGACCAGCTCCGCCATCGCCGTCGCGTCGGGCGGATAGCAGCCGATCGCCGCGGCCGCATCCGCGCCTTCGGCGAGCTTGCGCAAGGCCGATCGCGGCGACAGGTCCCCGGCCTCGACGACGATCCGGGTGCCCCAGCCCGCCGCCTCGACCGCCGGCTTGAGCGCCGCGGCGGCCGCGTCGGTCCCCTCCCGCACATTGACCACCGGTATGCCGCCGAAAAAGCCGACCGACCGGGCCTCGTCCGCCAGCCGCCCCGGATCCTTGGCGAGGTCGGGACCGGACAGCTCGACCACCGAGAACGGGTCGTCCGCCCGCGCCACCTGGCCGATCAGGGTCTTGGCATGGTCGCGCACCGCCCCCTGGTCCGGGCCGAACACCAGGAAGACGGCCACCCCGGCCGGCGGCCGGGCGACGAAGCCCGCGACCTTGCCGGCCGTGACCTTCACGACGGCTCGGCCGGCCGGGCGAAGTACAGGCCGAGCCGCAACCGGATCGTCTCGGCGAGCTGCCGATACGCCCGTTCGAGCGCCGCCTGCTCGCTGGCCCGGTTGGCGAACGCGTCGGCCAGATCGCTGTAGCTGGTGTTGACCCGCAGGGATTCCCGCCAGACCGGCCGGGTCTCGCCGGTCGGGGTCAGCGAGACCCAGGCGTTGACCTGCAGGTTGAACCGGGCGGTGGTGGCGTCCTGCCGCACGGTGAGGTCGGTCTGCCGCACCCGGGGCTCGACGGTCAGCGTGTAGGCCGGCGCGGCGGGCAGGCCCCGCGGCGTCAGCCGCTCCTCCAGGAGACTGCGCAGCACCTGGCCGTCCCGGTCCGGGATGCGGTCGACCGCGATCGGCGGCAGGCCGCCGTCGCCGCCCCCGTAGAGCGGCTGGAACCCGCAGCCCCCCGTCAGCCCCGCCAGCATCAGGCCCAGGCCGAGACGGACCGCGGACCGGCGGCGGACACGCGCTGTCGCTGGGGCGGATGACCTGTCCGGCACGGCGCTCACTCTCCCCTCTCCGGGTTCCTTGCGGTTGGAAGGGGAGGGCCGGCAACGCTGCCCCGCGGCATCGCGCGGACCCGGTGCCACCACCTCACCCCACCACGATGTTGACGATCCGATTGGGCACGACGATGACCTTGCGCACCGTCTTGTCGCCGATCGCCCGCCGCACCGGTGCTTCGGCCAGGGCGACCGCCTGGGCCAGGGCACGGTCGGCATCGACCGGTACCGTGATCGTGCTCCGCAGCTTGCCGTTGACCTGCACGCCCAGGGTCACCGCCGCGTCGGCGGCGAGAGCGGCGTCGGCTTCCGGCCAGGGATGGGTGGTCAACAGATCCCCGTACCCCAGCACCTGCCACAGCTCCTCGCACAGATGCGGGGTGATCGGGCAGAGCAGACGCACCAGCGCCTCCAGGGCTTCCCGCAGGACCCAGGCATCGGCCGCATCGGCCGGCCTGAAATCCCCGATGGCGTTGCTGAGCGCCCGCAGCCGCGCGATGGCGCGGTTGAAGTGGAAACCCTGCAGATCGCCGTCCACGGCGGCGATGGTCTTGTGGGTCCTGCGCCGCAGGTCCTGCGCCGCGGCACCGATCGCGTCGGGGACGGGCGCGTCCATGGCCGGCAGCGATGCTTGCGGCTCGGTCACCTGGCGGTAGACCCGGTTGACGAACCGCCAGGCCCCCTCGATCCCGGCGTCGGACCATTCGAGATCCCGTTCGGGCGGACTGTCGGACAGCAGCAGCAGGCGCGCGGTGTCCGCGCCATAGGTCTCGACCACCTTCTCCAGGCCGACCACGTTCTTCTTCGACTTGGACATCTTCTCCAGCCGACCCCGGGTGACCGGGGCGCCGTCGCGGGCCCGCACCGGACCGGCCTCCCGCTCCTCGACCTCCTCGGGATAGACCCAGGCGCCGTCGGGGTCGGCATAGGTCTCGTGCACCACCATGCCCTGGGTCATCAGCGCGGCGAACGGTTCGTCCACCGTATCGTAGCCGCAGGCCTGCAACGCCCGGGTGAAGAACCGGGAATAGAGCAGGTGCAGGACCGCATGCTCGATCCCGCCGATATACTGGTCGACCGGCATCCAGTACTTGGCGGCTGCCTCGTCGAACGGCCGGTCGCTGTGCGGGGAGCAGAAGCGTAAGAAATACCAGGCGGATTCGACGAAGGTGTCGAAGGTATCGGTCTCCCGCACCGCCGCACCGCCGCAGCTCGGGCAAACCGTGTGCTTCCAGGTCGGATGGCGGTCGAGCGGATTGCCGGGCTGATCGAACGACACGTCGTCGGGCAGCGTGACCGGCAGATCCGCCTCCGGCACCGGCACCACGCCGCAGTCCGGGCAATGCACGACCGGGATCGGGCAGCCCCAATAGCGCTGGCGGGACACCCCCCAGTCGCGCAGCCGGTAGGTGGTCTTGGCCTCGCCCCGGTCCCGGTCGGCCAGGGCCGCGATCGCCGTGTCCTTGGCCGCGGCGATCGACAGCACGGTGCCGGTCGGCACCAGACCGCAGAGGTCGTAGGCCTGCGCGTCCTCCGCCCGGGCGGCGGCCACGATCGTCTTGCCCGCCGCACTCAGCCCTTCCTCGGACAGGGCGACGTCCCGCGGCAGGAAGGCGGTGTCGAGGATGTGGAGATAGCCGCGCACCCCGCCTTCGGCCGTGTCGTCCGGGACGATCACCAGGCCATGGTCGGCGAACGCCTGCCGATGCCGGGCCAGGATCTCGGCATGGGCCGGATCGCCCTCGGGGTCGAGCGGCGTGACGCCCCGGGGCCAGTGCGCCGGTCTTACCGGCAGGCCGTATTTGCGGGCGAAGTCGAGGTCGCGCTGGTCATGGGCGGGGCAGCCGAAGATCGCCCCGGTGCCGTAGTCCATCAGCACGAAATTGGCGATATAGACCGGCAGTTCCCGGCCGTCGAACGGGTGCAGGGCGACCAGCCCGGTGTCGAAGCCCGTCTTCTCGGCCGTCTGGATCGCTTCCTCGGAGGTGCCGAGGCGGCGGCATTCGTCGATGAAGTCCTGGACCTCGGGGCGGCCCGTGGCCAGCTCCCGGGCCAGCGGATGGTCGGCGGCGACGGCGCAGAAACTGGCCCCGGACAGCGTGTCGGGCCGGGTCGTGAACACGTCCAGCCCGTCATTGCGGTGCTTGAGGGCGAAGCGCATGGAGGCGCCGGTCGACCGGCCGATCCAGTTGTGCTGCATCAGCCGCACCCGGTCGGGCCATCTGTCCAGGGTCTCGATCGCCGCGACCAGCTCCTCGGCATAGGCGGTGATCTTCAGGAACCACTGGGTGAGCTGCCGCCGCTCGACCGGTGCGCCGGTGCGCCAGCCGCGCCCCTCGATCACCTGCTCGTTGGCCAGCACGGTGTGGTCCTCGGGGTCCCAGTTGACCCAGCTTTCCTTGCGGTAGGCGAGGCCCGCCTTGAGGAAATCCAGGAACAGCTTCTGCTCGTGCCGGTAGTAGTCCGGCGTGCAGGTGGCGATCTCCCGGTCCCAGTCGTAGCTGAGGCCGACCAGCCTGAGCTGTTCGCCCATCACCCGGATGTTCTCGAACGTCCAGGCGCCCGGATGGGTCCTGTTGGCGATGGCGGCGTTCTCGGCCGGCAGCCCGAAGGCGTCCCAGCCCATCGGGTGCAGCACGTTGAAGCCGCAAGCCCGCTTGTAGCGCGCCACGACATCGCCGATGGCGTAGTTGCGGATATGCCCGACATGCAGCCGCCCCGAGGGGTAGGGGAACATCTCCAGCACGTAGTATTTCGGCCGGCCGGGGTCTTCCGTCGCACGGAACGTGCCGCGCTCGGCCCAGACGGCCTGCCATTTCTCTTCGGTTTCGCGGACGGTGTAGCGGGCCATGGCGGTGGGGTGGTGTCGGTCGGGAAGATGTCGAAGCGGATGAAGGACGGTCCGCGCCGTGTCGATCGATCGGGGGCAGGGTTCGGCCCTCGTCCCGCCCCGGAGCCCGCGGACCGGAGGCGTCGGTGCCGGGACGGGGCACCCGCGCCCGCGGATCAGCCGGTGGCGCTGGCCTGTACCCGAAGCTCCCGGGCCCGGGTCAGGATCGTCTCTTCGAGGCGGCCGACGGTTTCCACCGACACGGGCGCATCGATCCAGGCGCCGTCGGGCGCGCGCACCTGCCGGAAGACCGCCACCCGGAGGCCGTCGGTGCGGAGATCGCGGCCGAGGATATAGACATTGACCTTGAACCGCTCCGCCGGCGTCTGCGGGCTGCCGTACCAGTCGCTGAGGATCACGCCGCCGAACGGATCGGCCGAGTTGATCGGCAGGAACGAGACCGTGTCCAGCGAGGCCCGCCACAGGAACTCGTTCACGCCGATGCCGGCGCCGGCCGTAGCGCCGGAGTTGTCGCCGAAGAGTTCGAAACGAAGACCGTCGTTGCCCAGGATGCTGCCCCGACGTTCGGCCTGCTGTTCGAGCCGATCATTGCCGGTGAGGTTCGGCTCTTCCACGGGCGGACCACAGGCGGCAACGAGAGCCGCGAGAGCCACGACGAAAGTCCATCGGAAGGTGCTTGACATGGAGATATCCAGACGCTTTCGCATGCACACGACTTCTATCGAACCACCCCTGACCGCGCAAGCGACGGCACCGGGCCAGGAGCCAGGCATGGCCTTATCGCGGCACGTTCGCGATCGGGAACCGAACCGCACAAGGATGTCTTCATCATGATGACACCCCCCCTCGCTAACACGCCAGCCGCCGTTCGGCTGGAGACGCTCTTGGCCCCGATCGGCACGGATATCTTCCTTCGAGACTATTTCGGCAAGAAACCCCTGCATGTCGAAGGAACGCCGGATCGCGTGACCGACATCATGTCGGCGGCGATGCTGAACGGACTAATCAATACCGCGTCGATCTGGACGCCCAGTTCGTTGCGCATGGTGCTGGACCGGAAGCCGATTCCGGAAGCCGACTACTGTTCGCCGGCACTGAGCCAGACCGGAACACGGATCATGCGCCCGGATCCGGAAAAGGTGGGCGCTTGGATCGGCAAGGGCGCATCCCTTGTCCTTAACGACGTCGACGACCTCAACGGCGGCATGAAGGCGGTCTCCAACGCGCTGCAGGCGATGACTGGCGGCAAGGTCCAAGGCAATCTCTATTTCTCCCGAAAGGAACGGCAGGCCTTTTCCCCGCATTTCGACACGCACGACGTGTTCGCCCTGCATTGCGCGGGGGAGAAGGTATGGCGGATCTATCGGACCAAGGAGCCGTGGCCGATCGCCCACCCGGCATGCCAGAAGACCAACGAGGTGATGGACCGGGACAAGGGCGAGCTCCTGATGGAGGTGACGCTCAAACCTGGCGACCTGCTCTACCTACCGCGGGGCCAGTACCACGACGCGCTGGCGGCCACCGACGGTGTCATCCACATCGCCTTCGGCCTGACCATGCCGATCGGCATGGATCTGTGGCCGCTGCTGATCGATGCCGCGGTGCGGGAGGAGGCCTTTCGCCTGCCGCTGCCCTCCGAGCAGGGCGCATTGGCGGCACATCTCGCACGGCTGGGCGACGCCTTGGGCCGCATCGCCCGCGACAAGGCCGTCCTGGGGGCGGCGACGGCCAATATCGAGCAGTTTCCCTATCCGCGTCCGGTTCTTAACCTGGCGGAAGTTCTCGCCGAACCGCCCCGACACAGCGTGAAGCCAGGCTTCACGGTCGGCCAACACCAGGGCAAGCCGATCCTTGCCTTCGGCAAGAAGGCCGTGCCCCTGCCACCCCAGGTCAAGGATGCCGTCGCCTGGGTGATCGGCCGGGACAGCTTCAGCGACGCCGAGTTGGCCTCGGCCTTCCCGATGATGCCGGACGGCGCCCGGCAGGATCTGGTCGGCCAGCTCCAGGCGATGAAGGTGGTCGAGTGACGGTGGAGGGCGCCTGTGCGGCGACGTCCCGGATCGCGACGAACCTGGCGTATATCCGGGGCCGGATCGCGGACGCCGCCCAAGCCGCCGGCCGCTCCGCCGACACGGTCCGGCTGATCGCCGTCAGCAAGGTGCAGCCGGCGGAGCGGGTGGCCGCCGCCCTGGCGGCGGGCCACCGCCTGTTCGGGGAGAACCGGGTGCAGGAGGCCGAGCGGCGCTGGCCGCCGTTCCTGGCAGACCACCCGGACATCCGACTGCATCTGATCGGGCCGCTGCAGACCAACAAGGTCAAGGCGGCGGTCCGGCTGTTCGACGTCATCGAAACGGTGGACCGGGCGCGGCTGGCCCGCGCGCTGGCGGCGGAGATGGACAAGACCGGCAAGCGGCCGGACCTCTACATCCAGGTCAATACCGGGGCGGAGCCGCAGAAGGCCGGGGTGATGCCGGACGAGGCCGATGCGCTGATCCGGCTGTGCCGGGCGGAGCTGGGGCTGCCGATCGTGGGGCTGATGGGCATTCCGCCGCAGGACGACAACCCGGCACTGCATTTCGCCCTTCTGGCGGATATCGCGGCGCGGCACGGCCTGCCGGAACTGTCGATGGGGATGAGCGGGGACTACGAGACGGCCGTGCGCTATGGCGCCACGTCGGTTCGCGTCGGAACGGCCATATTCGGCAACCGGCAAAAACCGACGACTTGACGTCAGGTCGGCCCGACCGCTTGCTGATCCATCGTCGCGGACTATCGAACTGCGTTGGCACGCTCAACGAGAACAACGCCGCTGCGTCATCCGGGCTTTCGCGTCGATGCCGACTGCCCATAACAGAAAAGGGCGACCCGAAGGCCGCCCTTTCCCGTACTCAATCGGCTAAGCCGACGCGGTGACTTAGGCGCTGATGCCGACACGCAGCAGAGCAACCCAGCCGTCGGTCTGGCCAGTGCCGTCGAAGCTCATGATGTCGGCGTCGATACCCACACCCGGCAGCCAGTCGTAGCTGCCGCCGATGCCGTAGACCTGCTCTTCGTTGTTGTTGTCGTCGTCTTCGAAATCCGAGAACGACGCACCGATTTCCCACGGGCCTTGACCGTAGGTCACACCGACGTTGAAGCCAGACACCTCAACGTTGGTCCCAGCAACACCACCGGAGGGGTTACCCAGAGTTTCGCCGCTGACATAGTTGATACCAGCGTCGAAACCGCCGCTGCCGACGTTAAGGCCCACGGTCCAGGATTCCAGGTCGTTATCCGCGCCGGGCGCCGGAGCGACATTATCGCCAAGATAGCCGGCAGCGCCGACCAGAACGCTGAAGCCCTGGAAATCACCTTCGTAACGGACACCGGCGGAGAAGACGTTCTCGAAGTCACCTGCCGGGGTCCCGTTAACGCGGTCGAGGTTGTCACCGCCCGAACCGCTATCCGGGGAGTACGACACGCCAACGGTGAAGCCAGCGAGATCCGCACCCGTCGAGGTGTACTTGATCTTCGTGTCGTCACCATTACCGAACGGGCCAATTCTGACGAGGTCTTGGCGAACGCCGGCGACACCGGCCGGGGCGTAGTCGCCGAAACCACCGTCGAAGAGCCCGGTACCGGACGTCGGCACACCGACCCGGACGTCGTCCGCGGCGTGGTCGTCGTCACC
>JANQKE010000015.1 GCA_028281265.1 Alphaproteobacteria bacterium
GCTGACCAGGCTGATCCCGGCCGCGGCCGGCACCGCCGGGTCCGCCAGGACCGTCCGCAGCGGCGCCAGGCTGAGCACCGTGCCGCCCAGGGCCGGGAAGTAGCCCAGGGCCGGCGCCAGCGTCGCCCCCAGGCCCAGGGCGACCGGGGCGACGAACAGGACGACCGTCGCGGTCGGAAAGACGGCCAGCGCCCGGCGCCGGCGGCCGGCCAGGACCGGTGGGCCGTCGCCCGACGCCGGGGCGGCCGACGCCGGGGCGTTCTGGCACACGCCGACGGATCGGCCCGGCATTCCCCGAGAACGCTCTAGGAGCCGAACCGGCGCTGCCATTCCGCCTCGATCGCCGCCACCCAGCTCGGATGCGGCTCCAGGAGGGTCGGGGCGAGCGCATCGGCCGGCAGGGTCGCCGGTCCGCGCGGCAGGGCCTCGAACAAGGCCCGGGCCGCGGGATCGAGGGCGGCGAGGTCGAGCACGGTCGGATCCCCCCAGACCTCCGGGTTCTCCTTGCGCGCCTGGGCCGCGGGGTCGAGCAGGAAGTTGGCCACCACCATGGCCCCGGCCCGGGCCGAGGCGTTGAACGGGATCGCCACGAAATGCGTGTTGCCGATGGTGCCGCCGTCGAAGACGTAGGTGCGCACCGTCCGGGCCAACTGGCCCGCGGCGATCGCCGCACTCGCCTCCCCCGGATTGAAGGAGAAGGCGATATCGATCTCCCCGTCGTCCAGCAGTTGCAGCAGCGACTGCCCGGAGGCGGGGAAGGCCCGGCCGCCCCGCCAGAGATGCGGGTGCAGCCGGTCGAGATAGGCCCATAGCGGCGCGGTCACCGCCGCCGTCTCGGCGGCGTCGCCGACCGGGCGCTGCAGCCGGCCCGGATCGTCGGTCAAGCCGATGAGAAGCTGCTTCAGGAACGTCGTGCCGTGGAACTGCGGCGGCAGGGGATAGGTCACCCGGCCAGGATGGGCCTCGGCATAGGCCAGCAGCTCGGCCGGGGAGCGCGGCGGGTCGGGCACCACCGCGCTATCGTGGATGAAGACGAGCTGCGCCATGCCCCAGGGGCTTTCCAGACCCTCGGTCGGCACGGTGAAATCGATCAGCGTGGTCGGCTTGCCCTGGGTGTCGACCCGTTCGAAGTTCGGCAGGCGATGGGTGAAGGGCTCGCCCAGAAGCCCGGCCTGCTTCATCGCGGCGAAGTTCTCCCCGTTGATCCAGATGAGGTCGACCGACCCGCCGGTGGTCCGTCCGGCCACCCGTTCGGCCAGGACGCGGGCGACCGTATCGGCGGCATCGGTGATCCGCACATGCTCGAGCGTCACCCCATAGCGCTCCCGGACCTGCCCGCCGACCCAATCGATATAGCGATTGATCCGGTCCGACCCGCCCCAGGCATTGAAGTAGACCGTCTGTCCACGCGCTTGCTCGCGCACGGACTGCCAGTCCCCGGCCGGGGCGTCCGCCGCGGCGCCGCCGCCGGACAGCAAACCCGCCAGCAGCGCGATCGCGCCGATCCACCGTCGTCCCCACACCATCGCCGTTCATCCCTGTCCCTTGAAGGCGGGCCCGGTCGAGATCGATCATCGGCCCGGCACACAGCCTATCGCAGACCGCCGGCCCCGGTGTCAGTGACGCGCGGACGCATACCCGGTCACAATGGCTTTATCGGCGGCTTTATCGGCGGCTTTGTCGGCGCCTTTACCGGCAGCTTCGTCGGCGAACCCGTCGGCCCCGGGACCGGCGGGCTTCGCGCCGGCTCGGCCGGTGCCCTCACCGGCCGCCGGACCGAGACGGTCACCGACAACGCCGCCCGGCTTGCCGGAAGACCGGTCGCACCGCATCTGAGGCCGCATGTCCACACCACCTTCGCCTGCGGCCGCGCGCGCTGTCCCGTCACCCCTGAAGGACCGGCCGGCCCGAGCCGAGCCCGCCGGACGCTTCACGCTGCTCTACCTCCTGGCCGCGGCGAGCATGATGGCGGTGGACGCGGTGATCACCCTGGCTTTCGTGATGGTCAGCGACGGCTTCTCCGTGCTGCCCAAGGCGATCGCCGCCAATCTTTTGATCCTGGGCGGTGTGAACCTGGCCGGGGCCTGGATCCTGTTCCGGCCGGTCCGTGCCTGGCTGGCCGGCGATCTGCCGGCGGAGGCGGCCCGGCCCGTCATCGCGCGCCTGCCGCAGCGGTCGACGCGATGGGCCGTTGCGGTCGGCCTGCTGTACAGCGCCACCATCCTGACGGCCGGCGTGTTCACCCCCGAGGGGCTGGCGGAGACCATCGATCCGCTTGTGCTGGCGGCCATGGGCGTATGGATCGCGTTTGTCTACACGACCTATATGGCGTTCGCCGTGCATTTCGCGGTCAGCGACCTGGCCAGCCGGCTGAAGGTGGAGCTGTTCGCCCGTTCGGGGCTGATGATGGACCCGCCCCGCGGGACCCTGTTGCGGCGTCTGATCGTGGTGTTCGCCGTGGCGGTCGCGCTTCCGGTCGCGGTGGTGATCCTGGACCTGACGGTGTTTCTGGAGGTGCGCGAACGCCAGGGCCTCGGCGTCGTCGAACTGGTGCTGGCCGACCTTCTGGGCGCGCTGATGGCCGCCGGCATCGCGCTGATCTTCATGACCAGCGGTCTGGTGGTGCCCGCCCGGCTGGTGATGGAGGCCGCAGCCCGGGTCGCCGACGGCGATCTGGGTGCCCGGGCGGCCATCGCCACCGACGACGAGCTCGGCCGGATCGCCGGCAGCTTCAACCGGATGGCCCTGGCGATCGAGGAACGGGCCGCGGTGCGGTCGATGTTCGGGCGCTACGTGCCCGAGCGGGTGGCGGCCGATCTTCTGTCCCGCGCGGCCGACGGCCAGGGCGCCCGGCTGCCGGGGGAGCTGGGCGTCGCCACCGTCATGTTCACCGATATCGAGGATTTCTCCGAGCTCGCGGCCGAGCTGCCGCCCGACAGCGTCCTGCAATTGCTCAACCGGTACATGTCGGCGATCGCCCGGCCGATCGCGGCGGAGGGAGGCGTGGTCACCAGCTTCATCGGCGACGCGCTGATGGCGACCTTCAACCTGCCCAACCCGGCCGAGGACCACGCCGCCGCGGCCGTGCGCGCCGCCCTGGCGATCGACCGGATGTCGCACGACGCCGCGTTCACGCTGCCAGGCCACGCGATCCCGGTGCGCATCCGCACCCGGATCGGGATCGCCACCGGCCGCGTCGTCGCCGGCTCGGTCGGCCCGGACGACCGGATGGCCTTCACCGTGGTCGGCCGGCGGGTCAATCTCGCCGCCCGGCTGGAAACGCTCAACAAGCGGTGCGGCACCACCATCCTGGTCGACGCGGCCACTCGGGGCCAGGCCGAACGCGCGGGTCTCCGGTTCCGGGCGGCGGCCACCCTGCCGGTCAAGGGGGAGGCCGACCCCTTGACCGCCTACACGCCGATCGACGCCCGGTCGGCGTAAGGCTTGCCCCGGTCCGCCGGACCATGGTCAACAGGGCGGCAGCCCGTCCGTCCGCCTGTCCGCTGCACCCTCGACCCCGCCCGATGATCGAGCTCGATCAACTGACCCGCCGCTTCGCTTCGGTGACGGCCGTCGACCGGCTCAGCCTGTCCGCGCGGCCGGGCGACATCCTGGGCTTTCTCGGGCCGAACGGGGCCGGCAAATCGACCTCGATGAAGATGGCGACCGGTTATCTCCGGCCCACCGCCGGTACCGCCAGGATCGATGGGGTCGACGTCTGGCACCGGCCCGTCGCCGCCAAGCGCCGGTTCGGCTACCTGCCCGAAGGGGCGCCGGCCTATCCCGAGATGCCGGCCGAGGCGTTCCTCGGCTTCGTCGCCGAGATCCGCGGGTTGCGGGGACGGCGGCGCCGGGCCGCCGTCGATCGGGCGATCGCGCGCGCCGATCTGGGCTCGGTCCTCGGCCGGCCGATCGACACCCTGTCCAAGGGGTTCAAACGGCGGGTCGGCTTGGCCGCCGCCCTGCTGCACGACCCGCCGGTGCTGATCCTGGACGAGCCGACCGACGGGCTCGACCCCAACCAGAAACATGCCGTCCGCACGCTGTTGCGGGCGCTGTCGCCCGGCCGGACGATCCTGGTCTCCACCCATCTCCTGGAGGAGGTGGAGGCGCTGTGCACCCGGGTCGCGATCATCGCCCGCGGACGGCTGGTGGTGGAATCGACGCCGGCCGCCCTGCTGGCGCAAAGCCCGGACGGACGGCTGGACAGCCTGTTCCGGACCCTTACCGCACCGGCGACGCCCGCATG
The DNA here is from genome assembly GCA_028281265.1 of Alphaproteobacteria bacterium. GTDB lineage: Bacteria > Pseudomonadota > Alphaproteobacteria > DSM-16000 > Inquilinaceae > JANQKE01. The sequence continues at coordinate 4,250 of JANQKE010000015.1, forward strand.
AGCGGTCTTGCCGCCGTCTTCGGGCGCGAGCTGGCGGCCTATTTCCGCACCCCGGTCGCGGCCGTGGTGCTGGTCGCCTTCGTCGCGGCGGCGGGGATCGTCCCGTTCTGGCTGGGCGGGTTCTTCGAGCGGGGACAGGCCGACCTGCGCTCGGTGTTCGCCTTTCATCCGTGGCTCTTCCTGGTGTTCGTGCCGGCGGTGGCGATGCGGCTGTGGGCGGAGGACCGGCGCACCGGCACGGCGGAGCTGCTGGCGACCCTGCCGCTGACCCGGACCGAGACCGTGCTGGGCAAGTTCCTGGCCGGCTGGGCCTTCATCGCCCTGGCCCTGGTGCTGACCACGCCCGTCTGGGCGGCGGTCGCCTGGCTCGGCGACCCCGATCACGGGGTGATCCTGGCGGGCTATCTGGGAAGCCTCCTGCTGGCCGGGGCCTATCTCGCCATCGGCAGCGCGGCCGGGGCGGTGACCGGCAGCCAGGTGGTCGCCTTCGTGCTGGCGGTCGCCGCGGGTGCCGTGCTCACCGTGCCCGGAGCCCCGCTGGTGGTCGCAGCCCTGGGCGGGGTGGTCCCGGCGGGCCTGGTCGAGGCGCTCGCCGGCCTCAGCCTGTTGAGCCGGTTCGAGGCGATCCAGCGCGGCGTCCTGGACCTCCGGGACATCGTCTATTTCCTCAGCACCATCGCGGTGTTCCTGCTGGCGACCCAAGCCCTGCTGGAGGCGGAGAGCGCATGATCGCCGTCCACGGCAGAGCCGCCCTGCCGGTAGTGCTGGTCGCGCTGATGCTGATCTGGGCCGCCGGCAACGTCGCGGTGCGGGAGATCGGGGCGGGCTGGCGGATCGACCTGACGGCGGACCGCCTGCACACCCTGGCACCGGAGACCCGCGCCCTGCTGGCCGATCTCGCCGAGCCCATCGCGGCGGAGCTGGTCTATTCCCGCCGGATCGGCGCGGTCGCCCCGGCCCTGGCGGTGGAGGCCGAGCGGGTGCGGGAGTTCCTGGACACCCTGTCGACCCGGGCCGGCGGACGCCTGCCGCTGACGGTCACGGATCCCGCCCCGTTCTCGGAAGCGGAGGACCGGGCGCTGGCGGGGGGGCTGACCCCGGTACCGCTGACCGATGGCGGCGAGGCGGTCTATTTCGGGTTGATCCTGACCAACGCCGTCGACCGGCAGCGGGTGATCCCGTTCTTCGGCGCCGACCCCTCGGCCGATCTCGAACGCCGGGTCGTGACCCTGCTGGCCGACCTGGCCGTGCCGGTGAAGCCGGTGGCCGGGCTGATCGCGGGCCTGCCGATCCTGGGCGGCCCCGCGCCGGACGGGGTCGGCCGGCCGGGGGCCCAGCTCCGCCCCTTCCTGATCGCCGGCCCGCTCTCCGAGGCGGTGGCGGTGCGTCCGCTCCCGGTCTCCGGCGATGGGGTCGAGCTGTCCGGGCTCGACCTGCTGATCCTGGCCCATGGCCGGGATCTGCCCGATCCGGTGTGGGACGCCATCGGCGGCTGGATCGAGGCCGGGCGGCCGACGCTGATCCTGGTCGACCCCTGGTCGGAAGCCGAAGCCTTGCGCAGCCCGCCCCAGGAGCGGTTCGCCCCCCGTTCTTCCACCCTGGGACCGCTGACGCCGGTGCTGGGCGTCCGGGTCGACCCGGACCGCACGGTGATCGACCGGGCCGCCGGCATGCGGGTCAACGCCGGCACCCGCGCCCGGCCCGATCTGCTGCCCTATCCGGCCTGGATGCGGCAGTCCGGGCCGGCCCTGTCCCCCCAGGCACGGGAGACGCGCGGGCTCGACACCGTCACCTTCGGCACGCCGGGGGCCATCGCGCCGCTGGACGGTGCGCCGGGGGTCGTCGCGCCGCTGGTCACCACCACCCCCGACGCCGCGGCGGTACCGACGGCCCGTGTGTCGAGCCGACCGGATCCCCGCGGGCTGATGGCCGGTTTCGCCCCCGACCCGGCCGCGCCGTTCCCGCTCGCCGCCCGGATCACCGGGTCGCCGGCCGGCACACCGCTCGACGTCGTCCTGATCGCGGATACCGACTGGATCGACGATCGCTTCTGGGCGGATCGCGCGGCGGTGGAACGGGGCGCGCCGGTCCGGCCGACCGCGGACAATGCGCGGTTCCTGGTCAACATCGTGGAGGCGCTGGCCGGAGCCCGGGACCTGTCGGGCTTGCGCGGGCGCGGCCGGGCCGATCGGCCGTTCACCCGGATCGACACCCTGGTGGCCGAGGCCGAAGCGACCTATCGGGCGCGGGAACAGGCCTTGCGCGACCGTCTCGCGGCGGTGGAGCGGGACCTGTCGGCCCCCGGCACCGACGCCCGGGCGACGGAGGCGCTGCGGGCCGATCTGCTGACCGTGCGGGCCGATCTCCGCGCGGTGCAGCGCGCCCTGATCGAACGGGTGGAGAGGGTGCGGACGGCGGTGACGCTGTCCGTCGGCCTGGCGATGCCGGCGGCGATCGCCCTGGCCGCCTTGGGCATCGGGGCCGTCCGCCCCCGCCGGCGCCGCCCCGCCGCGCCATGAGCCTGCTCGACCGCCGCTCCGTCCTGCTGCTGTCCGGCGGCGCGCTGGCAGCCGTCGCGGCCGGTGTGGCAGCGGCGAACCGGACCGGTCCCGATGCCGGCGGCCGAACCGGGGCGGACAGGCCCTGGCTGACGGGACTGTCGCGGACCCCGGCCGCCGGCTCGGTCCTGACCCTGTCCGGACCGGCCGGGACCCAGGTCCTGACCCGGGACGGACGCGGCTGGACGATCGCGGATCTGGACGGCTACCCCGCCGCCGAGCCGCGGGTGGCGGCGGTCCTCGCCGATCTGGCCGGGCTGACCGTCGATGCCCCGCGTACCGCCGATCCCGGTCTGCACGGCCTTCTGGGCCTCGCCGATCCCCGAGCCGGCGGGCCGCCGGAGGCGACGGCGACGGCGGTCACGCTGACCGGGCCGGACGGTCGGACGGTCTCGGCGCTGATCGGCGCCCCGGTCCCGGCCGCGTTCGGGACCGGCGTGTACGGCCGGCGGCCGGGCGAGGACCGGACCTATCGGCTGTCGGGCCGGCTCGCCCTGCCCCGGCATCCGCTGGACTGGATCGACCGGCGGTTGATCGACCGGCCGCCGGAATCGGTCGCCGCCCTGACCCTCCATCCCCCCGGGGGCGGACGGCCGTTGCGCATCGAGCGGCGCGACGGCCGCTTCGTCATCCCCGATCTGCCGCCCGACCGGCGGGTGGCGGAGCGTTTCCGCCTGTCCAATACCGCGAGCTGGCTGGAACGGCTGGAGATCACCGGCATCCGCCGGGACCCGCTGACGGGTCCGGGGGAGGATCCGCGGCGGCCCGACGCGGTGTTCGTCCTGGACGGCGGGCTCCGGGTCGAGGCCTGGCGCGTCGACAGCCGGCCGGCGGACCCCGACGATCTCGGCTGGGTCCGGCTGCGCTTTCACGGACCGGGGGCCGGACCGCTGACCGGACGGACGGACGGCTACGTGTTCCGGTTTCCGCGGCACAAGCTCGAACGGCTGCGCTACACGATCGCGGACGCGACCGCCCCCGACCCCGGCTGAGTTGTCCCGCCCGGCTGAGTTGTCCCGGAGGTGAGCGGACCGTCACGATCCCGGCCCGCCGCCGTCGCCCGCGGTGGCGCGGCGCCGCGCCCGCAGCACCTCGACACACGCGGCCGTCGCGACGAGCTGGACGATCAGCAATGCCCAACTCGCCCCGCCCACCGACCGCCAGGCGGTCCGCGCCACCACCCAGTCCGATGGCGGCAAGGCATTGGCAGCCACGAACAGGGCGATCGCCGCCCCGCCGGCGATCGCCAGGACCCCGCGGCCCAGGATCAGCAGCATCGCCACGCATACCGCGATGGGGATGGCCGCCAGGATCATGTGCCGGTTGGTGGTCTGCGGCCCGAAGATCAGGATCGCGGTGACGATGAACGCCGCCTCCACCATCAGGATCAGGGACAGGGCGTCTCGACCGACGACAGCGCCGGGACGCCAGAACGGATTGATGCCACCGCGCCGGTACAGCAGCGCGACGACCCCGCCGATCGCCAGGGCGACTCCCGCCAGGACGGGTATCGCCAGGTGGATGGACCCCACCGCCCGGGCGACGGCGCTGGTGATCGACACCGATCGCGGCCATTGCATGGCATGGATGTTGGCCACCCCATCGCCCGGCGCCCCCAGTCCGACCATCCGGGACAATCCGCCCAGCGCCGCGCCGAGATACCGAGCATTGAGCTCCCAACCGAGCGACAGGACCGGCAGCGCGAACAGCACGGCCGTGCCGCCGACCAGGGCCACGGCCGCCATCCCCTGGCGTCGCACCAAGAACAGCGCCAGGAACAGGATCGCATGGTACTTGATCGCCACCGCCAGCGCGATCAGAGCACCCGACCAGGCCGACCCGAACCGGACCAGGCACAGCGCCAAGACGATCGCCAGCAGGATCAGAGCATCGGTCTGACCGTTGCGCAGGACCGAGGCGATCTGTTCGCCGACCGCGGCGACGGTCACCGCCGCGATGATGCCGTAGGCCCACAGGCGGGGGATCGCCGTCGTCAAGCCCGACAGCCGCGCCGCGAGGAGATGGACGGCAAGCGCCACCAAGACCGTGTTGATCACCACCCACAGCGCCCCGGAAGCCGCTACGCTGAGCGAGGCGAGCGGCTGGATCGCGACCGCGAACAAGGGCGGGTAGATATAGCCGGTCGGCCCCCCGGCGTCGTAGAGATCGGTCCCCGTGGCGATCGAAGAGGCGGCGCGGTGAAAGATCACCCAGTCCAGCTCCCGACCGTTGAGATAGAGGCTGGCCTTGACCAGACCGATACTCGCCAGGCTGCCGTAGACGGCGACGATCGTCAGCCGTGGCAGCCACTTCAGGGCTCGGGACATGGAACGGGTGCGGCCCCCGGTTTCGACGGCCGATCTCTTGGCACGGCGCGGGCGGCGTGTCGACCGTGCGCCCCGGGCCCGGGGCCCTTTCTCAGACCGCCGGGAACGGGGTGACGGACAGCTCGTCGGGCAGGTCCGCCCAGCCGGCCAGCCGCTTGCACACCAGCACGCTCTCCACCTCGTGGCCGAGAGCCCGGAACCGGTCGACCAGCCAGGTCCGGCCCGGGGCCGTCCGCTCCGTCACGCCCACGGTCCGCGCCAGCGGCAGGGCCGTGTGCACCGCATCGCAGCGCAGGTTGCGGGCCACCGTGTCGACCGCGCCCACCAGGGCCAAAGCGACGCCTGAGGGGTTGAACAGGTCGAGCACCAGGAAGTTGTCGACCAGCAAGGTGCGTTCATGGGCCAGCGCCCCTTCGACGCTGTAGCTGAACAACCCGTGGATGTAGCCGCCGGCCTGCACCGTCATGATCCCGCTGTCGCGGTCCTGGTTGCCGATATAGCGATCGGCGAACGACCGCCACCGGTCGACGTCCAGTCCGGGAACGAAGGACTGCACGATCGGGAAGGCCTGATCGACTTGGCGCCCCATCAGGGGCTGGGTGATGAATTGGTCATGCATCGGCGGCGGCGGGACCTTCGTGGCTGATGCGGTCAAACTGCGGTCGGACCCGCCGGCCAACCATGACGTGGATCAAGCTTGCCGGACGGGTCGCCGGCGCCGGGTCCAAGCCCTTCAAACGGCCGGGTTTTCGCCAATCGGCTCAGCGCCGGACCGACGGTATCCCGATCGTTCCCCGGACGGCCGGGCGCTCCGGCCTCGGGTCGCCGGCGGCGCCGGCAAGAGCGGCGTCCGCCTAACGGATCATGCACCGGCCGCCCGGCGGTCACGATGACGCCGCTGTGTCAACTTTGGTTGACATAGACCCGCCGGATGACCGAAGCTGCGTCAACTCCGAGGCTCGTCGGCAGGCGGATCGCGGCCGCTGGCGCTTGACCCGGCGGGGGATCGGGCGCACCGCTCGGGGGACAACAAAAGTGATCGGGTGGCGGAACACAGGGCGGTTGCGAAACCCCTAATATTCCGACACACTCGGAGGGAGTGAGCACAGGGACCCCCACCAATGCCACCGTTCGATATGGGCAGAACTGCCAAGCAATCCGTCGCGGACATCCATCCTTGCGGTGCGTGTCCGGTGCGCAGCCTGACGGTCTGCGCCGCCCTGGAGGAGGACGAGCTCTCCCGCCTGGCCGACATCGTGCAGACCATGCGCGTGGAATCGCACCACACCATCTTCTCCGAAGCCGAGCCGGCGACGGCGATGTTCAACGTCACGGCCGGCACGGTGAAGCTCTACAAGCTGCTGCCGGACGGGCGGCGGCAGATCACCGGCTTCCTGTTCTCGGGCGATTTCATCGGCCTGGCGGTCAACGACAAGTTCGCCTACACGGCCGAGGCGGTGGTGGCCTCCTCGCTGTGCCGGTTCCCCCGCCGGCAGATGGACGCACTGATGGAGGAGTTCCCCAAGCTGCAGCGCCGGCTGTTCAGCATGGCCTCAAACGAGCTCGCCGCCGCCCAGGACCAGATGCTGCTGCTGGGGCGCAAGACCGCCAAGGAGAAGATCGCCTCGTTCCTCTTGTCGCTGTCCCAGCGGGCGGTGCGCCGGGGCCAGAAGGACAACCCGGTCCTGGTGCCGATGAGCCGGGCCGACATCGCCGATTATCTCGGCCTGACCACCGAAACCGTCAGCCGCACCTTCACCCAGCTCAAATCGTCGGGCGTGATCCGGCTGATGGAGGGGGGCAAGGTGCAGATCAACGACAAGGACGGGCTGTACGACATCGCCGAAGGAACCTGAACCGGGCCCCGCGCCGACCGCGCCCCTGACGGCTCGAACGCGACGATCCTTCCCGCCCCCGTCCGCCCCATGGCGGCCTACGATGCGGTGATGAACCGGGGCCGTGTATGCGGCCGCCGGCGCCACCCCGGACGCCAACCGACAGACCCTCCCCGATGACCCCGGCGGCCTGAATGTCGGCCGGCGACGGCCGAGTTCCGTTGACGTCACACACCCTACCGGGAACCGTTCCGCTTCTCCTGTCGGGTGAGCACGCGCTCGATCGAGACGCTACCGGGTCGTCGCCACACCGGTCGCCACGCCGTCCGTGGCGCAGCGGCCGAGACGGTCTCCTCGATCTTCCGCCACCACCGGACGAGACAGGACGCCTGCACATCCAATCCCTGTGTGCACCACGGCGGCGGCATGGCGATGATGATCAGTCCATGCGCCGCCACCGCGCTCATCTGTGGTGGACGCTTTATGAAATCCCTGTCGCCGGAGAGGATGGCTCGGCCTCCCTCCTGAGCGAAGAGCGTGATCCAGTCGACATCCTCGCGGCCTTGATGGCCGGCATGATAGATGCTCGACAGAGTTAATTGTCTTGGCAACTTAAGCGATCGAACAGCCGCGATGATGCGGGGCGAGACGTGTTCATCCGCCCGGATCTTCAAGCGGCTAACGTAATCTCGAAGTCGACGGCTTGCCGGACGTCGTCGACCGACGCGTCCCAGATATCCGCAACCCGCCGGGTGTCCCCGCCTTCCGCCTTCCAGGACCGATACAGGGCCGAGGTCGGAATACGCCGCATGCCGACGACCGGCTGTCCGAACGCATGCAGCGGATCGACGACGACCAAGGGATAGGATTGCGGCTCAGGGCACCATTGCCGGGCGACATGGGTCTTGGGATCGAAGCGAACGCCCTTTGCCAAGCTGGCTTCGATGATGTCGTACATCTCCAACTGTTTGCCCAGAATCTCGCTAATGTGAGAACGTCCCGATCTGGCAAGACGAACGAAAATTCTCTTTCTATCGGTCAGGTATTCGGCGCAATAATATGCGAATGGATGCTTGGAATCGAGCTCGACTCTCATCATAGATGCCGCTTTCCTAAGATACTGTAGACTTAACCCCTGCCGCCTGAAGTAGTCTAGAAATCGTATCTCCATAAGATCGAGAAAACTCACGACTTGGTCGGGACCTCCCGACGGATAGTCGCGATCGATAACGGGATAGGGATGCCGGCGATCTCCAGCAACCCAATAGGCGATCCGCCGTTGGGGCACACCGACGAGCCTCGCCGCCTCCCCAAGGGTGTAGAAGCCGGTCGACGTCGTAGCGCTACCAGGGATAGCCCGAGGAGTCGTCATAGGCCCGCCGCACACCGATCGCTGGACGTCACCCTCAATCCATACAGGCAAAACCGCCGCCTGTGAATCCAGGACGTTATCGGCATTGGCGCTCCGCATCTCGCCCGAGATGACGCATCGGACATAGGGTCAAAACCGCCGCTACGGCCGGCCGGCGTGCTGGTCGAGGTGGCGGCGCAGCGTTTCCGGGTCGGTGACCGGGGCCTGGCAGGTCATGCCGACGCACAGATAAGCGGCCGGCCGGCCGTCGCGCATCCCCTTGCCGGCCGCGGGATGGGTCCGCGGCAGGGACCGGTCGGGATCGAGCCGGGTCAGCAGGCGATGGGGGGCGGCCGGTTCGACCGCCGCCCGCACCAGGGCTCGGGTCGCCGGATCGTCGCGCGGGCCCACCACCACGACATGGGCGGTCCGGCGCAACAGCTCGATATTGTTCAGGAAGGTCGCCAGCGGGAAGAAGTTGCGGCCCAGCTCCCCCGAGAACGCCGCGATCAGCCGGTCGGCCCGATCGAGCCATTTCGCCTCCCCCGTCAGGGCGAACAGCCGGGCGAACACCCCCATCAGCGTCCCGTTGCCGGCCGGCACCGGATTGTCGGAGGCGGTCTTGGTACGGACGATCAGCGCCTCGGCATCGTCGGCGGTGAAGAAGTAGCCGCCGCCGCTGTCATCGGCATAATGCGCGTCGGCCTCCTCCACCCGCGCCAAGGCCTGGTCGAGATAGAGGGGATCGCCGGTCGCCTCGTGCAGGGCCAGGGCGGCGCGGGCCATGTTGGCGAGCCCGTCCAGGGTGGCACGGTGCCGGCCCTTGCCGGCCCGCCAGGCATGCGCGAGCCGCCCGTCGACCACCATGGTATCGGTGACGAAGGCAAACGCGCGCTCGGCCAGGGCCACCCAGTCGGGCCGATCGAACACCAGCCCCGCCTGGGCGATCGCAGCGATGGCCAGGCCGTTCCAGTCGCTCAGCACCTTGTCGTCCCAGCCGGGCCGCACCCGCCGGTCCCGCGCGGTCTTCAGGACGGCCCGGTCGGCGGCAAGGGCGGCCTCCTCGGCATCGCTCAGCAGGGCGGTGTCGTGCCGGCGGTTGAGGATGGTCTTGCCCTCCCAGTTGCCGCCGATGCCGACATCGTAGACCCGGCCGAAAACCTCCGCCCGGTCGCCCAGGAGATGGCCGATCTCGGGGGCCGACCAGACATAGTAGCGACCCTCCTCGCCCTCGCTGTCGGCATCCAGGGTGGCCGCGAAACCGCCGCCCTCGGCCACCATCTCGCGGGCGATCCAGTCGATCGTCTCGGCGATCCGGGTGGCGTACAGCGTCGAGCCGGTGCCCTGCCAGACCTCGACCAGCACGTCGATCATCTGGGCGTTGTCGTACAGCATCTTCTCGAAATGCGGGGCGAGCCACTCCGCATCGGTGGAGTAGCGGGCGAAGCCGCCGCCGAGATGGTCGTAGATGCCGCCCTGGCACATCTGGTCGAGCGTCTTGGTGACGGCAGTCAGATAGGGCGCCTGACCGGTCCGCAGATAGGCCCGCCACAGCAATTGCAGGATGGCGGAGTGCGGGAATTTCGGCGCCTGGCCGACCCCGCCCCAGAACGGATCGATCTCGCGCGCCAGCCGCTCGGCCACCTGATCGAGGGTGTCGAGACCGACGTCGCCGCCGGCACGGTTGGCGCTGATCTTGGCCAGCGCGTCGGTCAGCGCGTCGACATTCTTGGCGACCTTCTCGGGCTCCCGGTCGTAGGTGGCGCGGACGGCCCGCAACACCTCGGGGAAGCCGGGACGGTTGTACCGGGCCTCGGGCGGGAAGTAGGTACCACCCCAGAACGGCTTGCCCTCGGGGGTCAGGAACATGGTCAGCGGCCAGCCGCCCTGCTGACCGAGCGCCGCCAGGGCGGTCTGGTAGATGGTGTCGATGTCCGGCCGTTCCTCCCGATCGACCTTGATGTTGACGAACAGCTCGTTCATCAGCCCGGCGATGGCTGCATCCTCGAAACACTCATGCGCCATCACGTGGCACCAGTGACAGGCCGCGTAGCCGACCGACAGCAGGATCGGCTTGCCGGCGGCCTCCGCCTGGGCCAGGGCGGCCGGACCCCAGGGCCGCCAATCGACCGGGTTGTCGGCATGCTGCAGCAGATAGGGGCTGGTCTCGTCGGCCAATCGGTTGCGCGCCATCGGTCTGCGTCGTCCGCTTAACTGAGGGGAAGAGTCAGGTATGGGCGCATGGGCGCGCCGAAACCGGGCGCACTGTCCCGGTTTCGGGCCTCGGGTTCAACCTTCCGCTTCGGATGGGTATTCCGGCGGTCCCGGCCACCGTTCCGCCCCGGCCGAGGCAACCGGCTCAGGCCGTCGACCCGCCCCGCCGGACGCGGTCGAGCGCGTCGGTCAACGCCGCGGCGAAGTCCACCCGCTCGCCCGGCGACAGGAACGCACCGACCCGATGGAACTGGCCGCGGCTGGTCAGCCGTACCTCGCAATGGTGCTCATCGGCATCGATCACCTGCACCCGGGCCCAATAGGACTGCAAGGTGACGACCGCCAGCGGGCCGCGGTCGTCGCCGCGCTCGAGGGTCAGCGTCCCCTCGGTCAGGCGCACCCGCTCGTAGACCCGGCCCGACCGGTAGTTCTGGCGCAACGCCCAGAACAGCACCAGGATCTCGAGACCGTAGAAGCCGACGACCGGCCAGGCGCCCTGGGCCAGGAACAGGATCGCCATGGTGCCGCAGGCCCCGACCACGACCGCCATCAGGACGAAGAAGCCGAGCCGGGACAGGCTGCGGTTCGGCGTCAGCAGCGCATCGAAGACGGCCGGGGCCTCCGGGCCGTCCGTCGACCCGACCGGCGAGGGTTCGGCAAGGGCATCGAGGATGTTCGGCATCGCCTGACCAACGTAACGCGGGCCGGCCCGGCGTCAAACCGCCTGCGGCGCCGCAGCCCGATCCCGCTCAGTAGAGATGCTGGCCGCCGGTGGCGAAGATCTCGGTCCCGGTGATGTAGCCGGCCTGATCGGATACCAGGTAGAAGGCGATGTCCGCCACCTCCATCGGCTGGCCCAGCCGCTGCAGCGGGATCTGCGGCAGCAGCACCTCGGTCTCCGGCGACAGGATGGCGGTCTCGATCTCCCCCGGGGCGATGGCGTTGACCCGGATGCCGAGCTCGCCCAGCTCGCCCGCCAGCTCCCGCGTCAGGGCCGACAGGGCAGCCTTGGAGACGGAATAGGCCGAGCCGGCGAAGGGGTGGATCGCGTGGCCGGCGATCGAGGTGATGTTGACGATCGCCCCCGGCCCCTTGGTCAGCGCCGGCGCCAGCCCGCGCGCCAACACCAGCGGGGCGAAGAAGTTGAGCTCGAACACCTCGCGCCACGCCGCCAGGTCACCGTTCAGACAGCCCAGCCGTTCCTTGAACGGGGTCTTGGGCGACATGCCGGCATTGTTGATCAGAGCGTGCAGCGGTCCGCCGTCGAGCGCCTCGAGCGCCTGGCGGACGAATTCGGCCCGGCTGTCCGGATCGCCGAGATCGGCGGTGATGTGATGGGTCCAGTTCGGATCGCGCTGGCAGGCCTCCGGCGGGGCCTCCCGGCTGGTGGTGATGATCCGCCACCCGGCGGCGGAGAACCGCATCACGGTCGCGTGGCCGATCCCGCGGGACGCCCCGGTCAGGATCAGGCTCTTGCGCGGGTCTTCCATCGGGGTCCTCGCCCACACCGGAACAGGCGGACCCGTCCGGGGCCCGTGGCGGGCACTCTACACGGACCCGGGCCGGGGGCGGAACCACCAGCGGACGAGGGGCGCGCGGAGGCCCGGCCTCCCCGGGCCTCCGCGCACCCCCGATCCGCCGCGACGGGGGGTGACGGACGGGCTCTACTCGGCCGCCGCGGCCGCGAGCGCCGGTGGCTGGACGGCCGCGGTGTAGTCGTCGATCAGGGCGCGGCTGATCTGCCCGGGCGTGAACAGCAGATCGTCGATCTGTCCGACCGGGGTGACCTCGGCGGCCGAGCCGGTCAGGAAGATCTCGCTGGCCTGGGCCAGCTCCTCGGGCCGGATGTGCCGCTCGACCACCTCGAGCCCGCGGGCCCGGGCGAGGTCGATCACCGTCCGCCGGGTGATGCCGTCCAGGAAGCAGTCCGGGGTCGGCGTGTGGATCCTGCCGTCGATCACCAGGAAGATGTTGGCCCCGGTCGCCTCGGCCACCAGGCCGCGATAATCCAGCATCAGGGCGTCGTGCAGGCCCTTGGCCTCGGCGGCATGCTTGGATAGGGTGCAGATCATGTAGAGGCCCGCCGCCTTGGCGTGCACCGGCGCGGAGTCCGGCGCCGGCCGCCGCCATGCCGAGGTTTCGAGCTTGATGCCCCGCATCCGGGCGTCCATGTCGAAATAGCTCGCCCATTCGAACGCCGCGATCGCGACGCGGATCGTGTTGGCCTGCGCCGACACACCCATCATCTCCGAGCCGCGCCAGGCGACGGGACGGACATAGCCGTCGACGATCCCGTTAGCCCGGACCACCTGCTCGGTCGCCCGGTCGATCTCGGCCACCGAATAGGGCAGCTCGAAGCCCATCACCCGGGCCGAGTAGTCGAGCCGCTCGGTGTGCTCGGTCAGCTTGAAGACCTGGCCGCCGTAAACCCGCTCGCCTTCGAACACCGCGCTGGCATAATGCAGGCCGTGGGTCAGGACATGGACCTTGGCATCCCGCCACGGCACCAGCCGGCCATCCATCCAGATGACCCCGTCACGGTCGTCGAAGGGAATTAATGCCATCTTCAGGGCGTTCCGTTGTTAGAATATGTCGCGAGCCGGAGGCGATGTGTAACCTTGCGGTCAGAAGACGTCAACGATGACCAATAACATGACAGGTGTGAACCAGCGCTACCTGCGGGAGGAGAACCTGCTGCAGGGTATCGAGCTGTTGTTCTTCGCCTATCGGGATTTCATCGCCGAGGCCGACGGCCTGCTGGCCCCGCTGGGGCTGGGCCGGGCCCATCACCGGGTCCTCTACTTCGTCGGCCGGCATCCGGCGATCCCGGTGTCGGATCTTCTGGCGATCCTCAAGATCACCAAGCAGAGCCTGAGCCGGGTGCTCGGCGAGCTCAAATCGGCCGGCTACCTGACCGACCGCAAGGGCCAGCGCGACCGCCGCCAGCGGCTGCTGCTGCTGACCGACAAGGGACGGCAATTGGAACGGGAGTTGACCGCCACCCAGCGCCGCCGCTTCCGGGAGGCCTACCGCCGGGCCGGCGCCGAAGCCGTCGAAGGCTTCCGGCTGGTCATGGAAGGTCTGCTCGACGCGGAGAGCCGGGCGATCCTGCACGAACCGCGCGGCCGCGGCGGCGCCGCCGCGTCCGACGGGCGGCCGGCGGCCACGGCGGCGACCGGAGGGCGACGCCGGTGACCGACCCGATGGCCCATCTCCTGGTCATCGAGGACGACGCGCGGCTGCGCGACCGGCTGCGCCGCTATCTCGGCGACAATGGCTTCCGCGTGTCGGAAGCCGGCGGCACCGGCGAGGCGCGACGGCTGATGGCCGGGTTGACCTTCGACATCCTGGTGGTGGACGTGATGCTGCCCGGGGAGGACGGCATGGCGTTCACCCGGGCCCTGCGGCGCGCCGCCTATGCGGGACCGATCCTGCTGCTGACCGCCCGGGGCGATCCGGACGACCGGATCCAGGGCCTGGAAGCGGGCGCCGACGACTATCTGCCCAAGCCGTTCGAGCCCCGGGAGCTGGTCTTGCGCCTGCAGGGCCTGCATCGGCGCACCCGGACGGATCCGGCGACCGAGCCGCGGCAGCCGACCGTCTTCGGACCGTTCCGGTTCGACCCGTCGGCCGGTCGCCTGACCCGGGACGGAGAGCCGGTCTACCTGACCGCCGCCGAACGGCGCCTGCTCGCCATCCTGATCGAGGCCGACGGCCGGCCGGTCGGCCGGGACCGGCTCAGCCGCGGGCTCGACACGACCGGCGACCGGGCCATCGACGTGCAGGTGACCCGCCTGCGCCGGAAGATAGAGGCGGATCCGCGCCGCCCGGCCTATATTCAGACGATCCGGGGTGTCGGATACGCCCTGCGCGGCCGAAGCTGAGGCCGCCCCGCGGTGTCGGCCGGGAAGACGGCGTCCAGCCGTGGCCGCGCGCAAGGAGGGTTCATCGCATGACCATGGCCGAGCGGCGGGACGAGGGGATGGCCGACCGGGCCGACCGGGCTTCCGATCCGGCGGCCGGCACCGGCTGGGTCCGGCGGCGGACCCGGCTGTTTCGGCTGATGGCCGGGCGCATCCGGCGCTTCGGCCTGGTCAAGACACTGCTGCCGCGCACCCTGTTCGCCCGGGCGATGTGGATCATCGTCACCCCGCTGGTGCTGACCCAACTGGTCGCGGCGATCTATTTCTACGACCGGCATCTCGACATCCTCAACGACCGGCTGACCGAAAGCGTCAGCGGCGAGATCGCCCTGGTGCTGGATCTGTATGCCGGCATCGACGACCCCGATGCGGGGCAGGATCTGTTCAACCGCGCCAGCCAGCATACCGGCATCCTGTTCGCGTTCGTCCCCGGCGAGGTGCTCGAGCGCCCCCGGACGCTGCCCTCGACCCCGGTCGGCTTCATGGAGCACGAGTTGGCCCGGCGGCTGTCCGGCCGGATCAACGAGGACCGCATGGAGATCATCGGCCAGATCGCCGCCCGCTGGACCCAGGTACGGATCCAGACCGCCGACGGGGTGATGGATATCCTGGTCCCCAGAAAGCGGCTGTTCACCACCACCTCCCTGTTCTTTCTGGCCTTCCTGGTGGGGTCGGGAGCGGTCCTGGTGACCGTGGCCCTGGTCTTCATGCGCAACCAGATCCGGCCGATCCAGCGGCTCGCCGTGGCGGCCGACCGGCTGGGCAAAGGGCTCGATACCGAAGCGATCCGCCCCTCCGGTGCCAGCGAAGTGCGTCAGGCCATCCGCGCCTTCCTGGTCATGCGCGACCGGATCCGCCGCCAGGTCGCCCAGCGGACCGAGACCCTGGCCGGGGTCAGCCACGACCTGCGCACGCCGTTGACCCGGATGCGGCTCGGCCTGTCCCTGCTGGGCGACGGCCCCGATGTCGACGAGCTCAAGACCGATGTGGCCGAGATGGAACAGATGATCGACGGCTATCTCGCCTTCGCCCGGGGCGAAGGCGTCGAGGACGCCCGGACGATCGATCTGGTGGCCCTGCTGCACGACGCCGCCCTGCAGACCCGGCGCGAAGGGGCGGAGGTGACGGTGGCGCTGTCGGGGCTGGACGAGGCGCGCCGGGGCGACGGGCGTCTGCCGCTGCAGTTGCCGCCGCGGACCATGGCCCGGTGCCTGGCCAATCTGCTCAGCAACGCAAGGCGACATGCGGGCCGGATCGTCGTCCGGGCCGGCGTCGAGGACGATCCGACCCTGTATGACGGCGGCACGATGATCCTGGTGCATATCGACGACGACGGTCCCGGCATCTCCCCGGGCGACCGCGAACGCGTGTTCCGGCCGTTCGTGCGCGCGGTCGGCGATGCGGCCGAAGCGCAGGCCGACGGGGCGGGACTGGGCCTGACCATCGCCCGCGACATCGCCCGCAGCCGGGGCGGGGACATCGTGCTGGGCCGCGCGCCCGAGGGCGGGCTGCGCGCCACCGTCACCATCCCGCTGTAGCGACGGCAGTACGGCCTGCCGCCGGTTTCACCCCAGCCGTGCCTGGACCAGGTCGGCCAGCGACGTATCCGGCCGCGCTCCCATGTGACTGATCACCTCGGCCGCCGCGATCGCCCCGATCCGGGCGCATTCGGCCGGATGCCGGCCGGTGGTGAAGCCGTACAGGAAACCCGCCGCGAACAGGTCCCCCGCCCCGGTCGTGTCCACCACCGTGTCGATCGGTTCGGCCGGCACTTCGAACACGTTCGCCCCTTCCAGGACGATCGAGCCCTTCTCCGACCGGGTGACGACCGTGATCTCACATTCCCCGCGGATGGCGTCCAGGGCTTCGTCCAGGCTGTCGGTCCGGTACAGCGCCATCAGCTCGCGCTCGTTGCTGAACAGGATGTCGATGCTGTCCTGGATCAGCGACTTGAAGCTGTCCCGGTGCCGGTCGACGCAGAACGTGTCCGACAGGGTCAGCGACAGCCGGCGACCGGCCTCCCGGACATGGTCGCCGGCCTTCAGGAACGCCTGCTTGGCCCGGTCCTTGTCCCACAGATAGCCTTCCAGATAGGTCACCTGGGCCCCCTTGATCAGCGCCTCGTCGACATCCTCGGGGCCGAGTTCGACGCACGCGCCGAGATAGGTGTTCATCGTCCGCTGGGCGTCGGGGGTGACGACGATCAGGCTGCGGGCCGTCGGCGGATGGCCCTCCAGCGACGGCGTGGTGAAGTCCACCCCGATCGCCCGGATGTCGTGGCGGAACACCTGGCCGAGCTGATCGTCGCAGACCTTGCCGATATAGCCCGCCTTGCCGCCCAGCGACGCGATCCCCGCCATGGTGTTGCCGCACGAGCCGCCGGAGATCTCGATCGCCGGTCCCATCCGGTCGTACAGGACGTCGGCGCGGTCCGCGTCGATCAGCGTCATCGCCCCTTTGACCAGCCCGTTGGACCGGATGAACGCGTCGTCGGCATGGGCGAGAACGTCGACGATGGCATTGCCGATGCCGACGACATGGTGAGTGGCAGTCATGGGGATACGGTCGCTGCAGCAAAAAGGGGGGAGGCGGCCGCCGCATGACGGCCTTGGAGACGATCGCGGGACTATACTGCCCCACTTCCGCCCAACAAGTCGTTCGTTGTGGCCGGCGGAACACCGGCCGATCGATCGGGAGCGGCGGCGCAACTTGAACTGGCCTCCCCGCCCCGAATGGGTGTACGACGGCATCCGGGTCCGGATGGCACGGGAAGGGTCAGCAGTTTGGTCTTTCGGAGACGCAGTTCAAACCGCCAGGACGGCGAGGGATCGGCACCCAAGCAACCGGCCGGGCATGGCGATCCGACCGGCACCCCGCCGTCCAACGTCAACCGGCCGGCGCCACCGGCACCCGCTGCGAAGGCCCTCGCCATGGCGAACACGCCTCCCCGCGCGCCGGACGTGCTCCGTCGCGTGATCGACATCCCGGCCTCCCAGGCGCGGCGCCCCGGTGCGGCCGGGCGTGAGCCCGAGCCCGAACGGAAACTGACGGTCGGGCGCGACATCACCCTGACCGGTGAGATCAGCGCGTGCGACCATCTGATCATCGAGGGCCGGGTCGAAGCCAAGGTGAACAACTGCCGGATCATCGAGATCGCGCCCGGCGGTACGCTCAAGGGGACGGCCGACGTCCAGCATGCCACCATCGCCGGCCGTTTCGAGGGGACCCTGACCGTGTCGGGCCAGCTCGGCGTGACCGCTCAGGGCGAAGTCAGCGGCGAGATCCGCTATCGCGAGCTGGCGGTCGAGGCGGGCGGCCGCCTGATCGGCCGGCTCGACCCGATGGAGCCGGTGGTCACACCGTTGCCGGAGGCCCGCGAACCGGCGAGCCGCGAGCCGGGGGAATGACCCGCCCGTCCCCGATGGCCGCTGTGGTGATCCCGGTCCTGCTGGCGGCGAGCGCGTTGGCGGGGTGCAGCGTTACAGGCGGCACCGCCGCACCCGACCCCGGCACGGCGGTCGCAGCACCCGCCACGGTGGCGGAAGCGCCGGTCCCGCTGATCCGCACGGCCGAGCTTCTGGGCGCCGCGCCCGAGCAGCTCACCGGCCTGCTGGGCGAACCCGAATGGCGCTGGACCCAGGGCTCGGCGTCGCTTTGGCAGTACCGCTCGGAGGCGTGCGTCCTGGACATCTTCATGCTGGCCGGTCGGGCCGCCGCCGGATCGCCGGGCGCGGCGACCCCGGTCGTCGTGCATGTCGAAGCCCGGCCGCGGCGGCCTGACATCGTGCCGACCGCCCAGGGTTTCGCCGTCGGCCCCTGTGCCGATGCGCCGATCAGCGCCTTCCGCATGGCCGATCAACGCGGGCTGGTGCCCGGCGCGCCGTCGCCGGTCTAAGGATCGCTCCTCCCGGGTGTCGAGGGGCTCCTGCAAACGGGGGGAGGAGCGGCCCCCCCGGGGCGGACGCGAGCGGCTCCGCCCTCACGCCGCGGCGGCGGCGGCCGTCTTGTCCTTGAACCCGCACAGATCGGCGACCGGACACACCGGACAGGCCGGACGGCGGGCCTTGCACACGTAGCGGCCGTGCAGGATCAGCCAGTGATGTGCGTGCAGGCGCCACTTGGCCGGGACCGCCTTGACCAGCTTGCGCTCGACCTCTTCCGGGGTCTTGCCCTTGGCCATGCCGGTGCGGTTGGCGACCCGGAAGATATGGGTGTCGACCGCGATCGTGGGCTGCCCGAACCACACATTGAGCACCACATTGGCGGTCTTCCGCCCGACCCCCGGCAGAGCCTCCAAGGCTTCCCGGGTGTCGGGGACGCCGCCATGGTGATCGCGCAGCAGGATCTCCGACAGGGCGATGACGTTCTTGGCCTTGTTGTTGAACAGACCGATGGTCTTGATGTGCTCCTTCAGGCCCTCCTCCCCCAGGGCGATCATCGCCTCAGGGGTATCGGCGATCGCGAACAGCGCCTTGGTGGCGCGGTTGACCCCGGCATCGGTCGCCTGAGCCGACAGGACGACCGCCACCAGCAGCGTATAGGCGTTGTGGTAGGCGAGTTCGCTGGCGGGTTCCGGATTGTCCGCGGCAAGCCGGGCGAAGAAGGTGTCGATATCGGCGCGTTTCATCGGCTCGGGGGCGTTTCGCATCGGTGACCGTGCCCCTTCGATACCGCCGGTCAGCCCGGTTCGGCAATCGCGCAGCGGAGGAGGGGATCCCACCGGGATCGACGACCCCGCGATGCCGGCCGCCCGCAGGCCGGGCTATTCGGCCGCCTCGAGCCCCAGCATCCGGGCCGTGTCGACCCATTGCAGCCAGTCCGCCAGCCCTTCACCGGTGACCGTCGACAGCGGCAGCGCCCGCAGGCCCGGCTTGACCCGGCGGGCGTTCTCCACCAGCCGGCCGACCCGGCGCGAGTCGGACCGCAGAAGGTCCGCCTTGGTGATCACCATCAGCTCGGCGTCGGCGAAGCGCTCCGGCCGGTCCAGGGGCAGGTCAGGATGGGCGGTCACGTCGCAGACCACCAGCTTCAGCGTCTCGCCCAGATCGCTGTCGGCGACCGCAGCGTCGGGCAACCGGGAATCGAGGAACACCAGCGTGCCCGTTCCGGGACGGTGCTCGGCCAGGAACCGCGCCAGCGCCCGGGCACCGGCCGGCTCGCGGTCGTCGACCGCCTGGCTGTCCTCGTTGGGGGGACGCCGGCTGTCCAGGATCACGATCGGATGGCGACCGCCCAGCACGGCCCGGGTGTGGGCGAGCAGGCTGGAGACACCGGCCCCGGGCCAGGAGACCAGGTTGAACACCGTCACCCCGGCGCGGCGATTATGCGCCCGCAACGCCCGGGCGCTCTGTCGTTCGGGCCGCCGGCCGGCCTTCAGGATGGCCGGACGGAACAAGGCGGCCGGGACCGGGGTGTCGCCGCGGGCGCGGGCACTGCGCGTGCCGATCGTCATTCGTCCCTCCCCGCCCTCGATCCTGCGACCTGCCGAATGACGCCCGCCCCTCCCCAAGGATGGACCCTCCGGGTGTGCCGACCCGATCGTCAAGGTGTATCAGGAAACACTGATCATCCGCCAGACCCGATCTTTTCACAAGGCCGGACACTGCCTTCCGAAAGGCCTGCGACTCATTGACCGAAGTCAAGGATCGGGGACCGAGATCAAGGGTCGGAGCCGGGGGTCCCGAAGCGGCGTATGCCCTCGGCGATGCGGCCGACCGTCGTGAGCCCGCACAGGGCGGCAAAACCATAGGCGATGTAGGGGAAAAGGGAGGGGAAACAGCAGATCAGCAGCAGCACCAGGATGGTCTCGCCGCCTTCCGCCAGACCGGCGACATAGACCATGGATTTGCGTCCCTGGGCATCGCTGGACAGCTTTCGTTTTTCTGCGAAAACCGAAAACGCAAGAAAACTGGTCCCCGATCCGACGAAGCTGAAGATCAGCACCGCCGCGGCCAACGCGTGCTCCGGCCGGCCCAGGGCGAAGGCCAGCACGAGACCGGAATAGACCAGGAAATCCAGGACGATGTCGAGGAATCCGCCGAGATCCGTCGGACCCCGGACACGGGCCACCGCCCCGTCCAGACCGTCGCATAGCCGGTTGAGCAGCAGCAGGACCGCGGCCAGCCCATCGAAGCGGACCGCAAGGGCCGCCATCGCCGCCAGGCCGAACGCGAAGCCCAGCCAG
This sequence comes from Alphaproteobacteria bacterium, assembly GCA_028281265.1. Classification (GTDB taxonomy): domain Bacteria; phylum Pseudomonadota; class Alphaproteobacteria; order DSM-16000; family Inquilinaceae; genus JANQKE01. The sequence continues at coordinate 24,642 of JANQKE010000015.1, forward strand.
GTCATCTGATTGGCGGTGATCCCCCGGCCGGCCAGCCAGGTCCCGGCGATGGCCAGCGGCGGATCGATCAGCGGGCGCAGACGGCCGTCGAACATCGGTCGGCACACTCGTCGATTGTCGGATCGGGGCACGGCACCGGGAGATGCGGGACGCCGCCGCAGGCCGGCTTTACCGGTCCTTAATGGCCGCGGGTCCACCCTCACCCCCGCTCCGACCTCATACAGGATCGTACGGCGCCATGGGCTTCACACTTAACGTGAACGATCACACGTTCGAGACACTGGATTCGTTCACCCGCCACGGCCGGGTCCCGGGTCTGGACGTGGTCCTTGCGCTGAAGCTGGCCGCCGACGAGGGGTTCGACCGGGCCGCCTACCGTTTCACGATCGACGGCCTCCCCCATGCCGTGGAGGTCAAGGCCGACGGGCGCGGGTTCATGTCGCGGATCCAGGTCAAGCTCGGGGCGATCCCGTTCACCGCCGAGGATCCGGTCCGGCGCCGCGCCGCGCTGTTGACGCTGCGGCGACTGCCCACCCTGCCGGACGCCAAATTCGCCATCGGGCGGGGGCAGACGGTGTGGTCGCTGTGCGAACGCCGCACCGAAAACCCGCTGACCCCGACGGCCCTGTTCCACGACATCGTGCGGTTCGCCCAGCAGACCCGCCCGCTGTTCCGCCTGCTGCGGGAGCAGGTGTAGTCCGCACCGGGGGGCCGACCGGCCCGCTGCCCGGACGGGACGGGACGGCAACGTCGCTCACGGCGGGTCCGGTCCGGACACGGCCCGTCTCCGAAGGTCCGGCCGGTCGCGGCGCGCCGGTCGGTCCGACGCCTACCCGCCGGCCTTGCGGATACGGAAGGTGATCACGCCATCGGCATCCGGGCCGGCGGTGGAGACCAGCCGGTGGCCGGTGGCCTTGCAGAAGGCCGGGATGTCGGTCGCCGCGGCGGCATCGGTCGCCTCGACCCGCAGGATCGCCCCGTCGGCCAGCCCCCTCAGCGCCTTGCGGGCCCGCAAGACCGGCATCGGGCAGATCAGGTCCCGCGCGTCGAGCACGGTTTCCTGGGGGACGGTATCGGCCTGGGGCATGGGCGATCGAGGGTCCTGATGCAGGGCGGGTCCGACGGCGGCGACGCCCGGGGTCCGGTCGACGCGGCGGGGCGACGGGACGGCACGCCCGGTTGCCGAAGATTGCACCGACGCACTCTAGAATGCGCTTTCCTGCCGATCCAACCCCGGTGATAGCCTAACGCGATTGCGTGCGCAGCAATCCAGCCCCTCGGCATCGGCGCTCTCCCCAACCTACCCTTGGTCGAGGAAACATCGGACCGGTGCGCCCGGGGCCGGCCTGTCGGGTGACACCGTGTCGAAAGCCCCGCAGCAGAGCGGCACGGCGTCGGGGGCGATCGCGTTTACGGTCGTGCGTGACGTCCGAACGCCTGCGCCGGCTCCGGAGGCTGCGCGGGCCGGCCATCCGCCTCCGCCCTTGACCGGCCGGCGCGGCTATGTCTTGTCGCGCCGGGCCAACCGCCTTCCGCTCGCCCACCGCACCCGACCTGCCGTCCCGCCCATGACCGACCGACCGCTGACCGTCGCGATCCAGATGGATCCGATGGAGACCGTCAACATCCACGCCGACAGCACCTTCGCCCTGGGGTTGGAGGCGCAGGCCCGGGGCCACCGGCTGTACCATTACCTGCCGCAGGATCTCAGCTATCGCGACGGCCGGGTGACGGCCAGGGCGCATCCGCTGACCTGGCGCCCGGTGGCCGGCGACTTCTACCGCTTCGGTCCGGCCGAGACGCTCGACCTGGCCGGGGTCGACGTCGTGCTGATGCGCCAGGACCCGCCCTTCGACATGGCCTACATCACCGCCACCCATATCCTGGAGCGCATCCACCCCCGGACCCTGGTGGTCAACGACCCCGCCGAGGTCCGCAACGCGCCGGAGAAGCTGTTCGCGACCCTGTTCCCGCAATTCATGCCGCCGACCCTGATCACCAGCGACCGGGACGCGATCGACGCCTTCCGGCGGGAGCATCGCGACATCATCGTCAAGCCGCTGTTCGGCAATGGCGGGGCGGGCGTGTTCCACGTCCCGCCGGAGGACGAGAACCTGAGCGCGTTGTTGGAGATGTTCGCCGCCGCGTCCCGCGAGCCGCTGATGGTGCAGCGCTACCTGCCGGAGATCCGCCGGGGCGACAAGCGCATCATCCTGGTCGACGGGGTGCCGATGGGCGCGGTCAACCGGCTGCCGTCCGACGGCGAGGCGCGGGCGAACTTCCACGCCGGCGGCGCGGCCGGCAAGACCGCGCTGACCGCGCGGGAGCGGGAGATCTGCGCCGCCCTGGGCCCGGAGCTCAGCAGGCGCGGGCTGGTCTTCGTCGGCATCGACGTGATCGGCGACCGTCTCACCGAGATCAACGTCACCAGCCCCACCGGGATCCATGAGATCAACCGGCTGGACGGGGTGAAGATCGAGGCCGCAATCTGGGACGCGATCGAGACCCGCCTGGGCTGAGCCCGCCTTGTCCGCCCTCCGTCTTCGGTTCTCCGTCCTCCGCCACATCGATCGCAAGGACTGGAGTGCGCCCCGGCGGTGGTGGGGCCATCTTCCCGGCATGGATTGACAGCGCACCGGAAGGAGCCCCCCATGCCGCGAGATCTGCTGACCCACCCGCAGGAGGAGCGGACGGCGATGACCCCGGTGACGACCGACCCGCCGGCGGGAACCCCGGCGAGCGCGGACGATAGCCGCTGGGCGGCGTTCGCCGGCCGCGACGCGTCGGCCGACGGCCGCTTCGTGGCCGGGGTCACCAGCACGCGGATCTACTGCAAGCCCTCCTGCCCGGCGCGCAAGCCGCTGCGCAAGAACGTGGTGTTCTACGACACCCCGGCCGAGGCGGAAGCGGCAGGCTTCCGCCCCTGCAAGCGCTGCCGGCCCGAGATCGCGGCCGAAGACCAGCTCGTCATCGAGGCGGTCACCGCCACCGCCCGGATGATCGAGCGCGCCGTCACCGCCGGGGAGCCGTTGCCCAGCCTCGACGCGCTCGCCGCCAGGGCCGGCTATTCCCGCTACCACTTCCACCGGATGTTCAAGCAGGCCCTGGGCGTGACGCCCAAGGCCTATGGCGCCCGGCTGCGCAGCGAGCGCCTGCGCGGCCTGTTGGCGAGCGAGGGGTCGGTGACCCAAGCGATCCACGGGGCGGCCTTCGGCTCCTCCAGCCGGTTCTACGATACCGCCCGGGCCCGGCTCGGCATGCACCCCACCGCCCAGCGCCGCGGCGGGGCGGACGAGACCATCGCCTACACCCTGGCCGACTGCGCGCTCGGCCGCCTGCTGGTGGCGATCACCGCCAAGGGGGTGTGCGCGATCCTGATCGGGGCGGACGACCGGGCGCTGGAAGCCGAACTCGCCCGCCGCTTCCCCAAGGCCCGGCTGCTCGCCGACGGCCGCCCCGGCCGGGCCGAGGCGGTGGCTTCCGACGTCGCGCCGGACGGGGACGGGCCCCCGGCGATCGGCCTGGGCACGGCGGTCGCCCATGTGGTCGGGCTGATCGAGCAGGAGCCGCCATCCGCCCCGCTGCCGCTCGACATCCGCGGCACCGCGTTTCAGGAGCGGGTGTGGCAGGCCCTGCAAGCGATCCCCCATGGCCGGACGGTGACCTATACCGAGCTGGCCAGCACCATCGGGGAGCCCCGGGCGGTCCGCGCCGTCGCCAACGCCTGCGGCGCCAACCCCACCGCCATCGCCATCCCCTGCCACCGGGTGCTGCGCGCCGACGGCTCCCTCGGCGGCTACCGCTGGGGCGTCGACCGGAAGAAAATCCTACTGAGCCGCGAACGGCGGGGGTGAGCTCGGCGGGTTGGCCGGTTTCACGGGAAACACGAAGACCACAAAGAGAGAGGAAGAGGCACGAAGGGGTCGTCGCCAGCCCTCCCTACTGGACCGCAAACCGGTTGAGCGCTTAGGCTCCCTGCCATCGTGACACGGCAGCGCGATCGGGAGGCGGGGCGGCGATGGTGGAGCCGGTATCGGCGGTGACATGGGGCGTGGTGCAGGTGCTGCCGGCGATGGTCGGCTTCGCGCTGGACGTCGCCGCCAACCAGGTCGATCCCAAGCCAGCCATCCGGTCCTTGCGCGCCCGGCTCGGCGGCGAGGGTCCGCCGGTCAACCACGACCTGCTGCGCGCGTTTCGGGATGCGCAACTGCACGCCGCGCAGATCGTGGTGCAGGACTGGAAGCGGCGGAGCCGCAGCGAGCCCGAATACAACGCCGCCATGGCCAATGCGATCGCCCAGGCCCTGCAGGCCGAACGCCGCCGCCTGGTCAGGAAGGCGGAATGGATCGGTTGGCTGGCCGACCCGGCCCTGCCCGATTCCATCGACCGGCTGGTGACGGAGCGGGATCGGGGCAGCCGTGCCGACCTGCGCCACGCGCAGGAGGAAGCTATCGCGGAGTGGCTTGTCCCTTTGTGCCACGAACGAGAGCAGTGGGAACCGGGCTACCGCCGGCGCGGCTTCGACGCCTTCCTCGCCTTCCTGCGGGATCCGGAACGCGGCAACTGGTTCGGCCTCGTCCATCTCTGCTTTGTCGAGACGGTGAAGACCGATGATCGGGTCCGCACCGCCCTGTTCCTCGACCTGTTCGCCCAGATGCTCGACCGCATCCCGTCGGCGGCCGACATCGAAGCCCGGATGGAACCGCATCTCGCCGCCTTGGGCGTGCAGCTCGACCGGATCGAGCAGGCCCAGGCCGAGATGCGGCAGGCGGTTCTGGCCCGGATCGACGGCGCCACCGACGATGTCCTCGATGCCGTCCTGGGCGTGCAGAGCCGGTTCGATCGGTGGGAAGCGCTGTCCGGGGCGCAGACCGACCTTGCCGAAGCCCTGGCCGCCCAGGTGCAGGCCCTCACCGCCGCCTTCGATCCGCACCTGACCGGCAAGGCGGCGCGGGACCAGATGGCGCTGCTGATGGCCGCCCTGCCACCGGCCGTCGTTGGCCGGCAGGATCTGTTCGACACGCTCGACGCCCGCACCGAAGGGGCGGAACCCACCCTGACCCTGGTCGCCGCCCCCGCCGGGGTCGGCAAATCGACCGCCCTGGCGGATTGGACCCGATCCCGCCACCGGCGGGGCCGGTTCGTCGCCGCCTTCTTCTTTCGGGAGGTCTTGCCCAAGGGCCGCAGCGCCGTGCTGACCCGGATCGACGCCGCCCTGACCCATCTGATCGTCGAGCTGTCCGCCTATCACGGCCGGCCGGTGCCCCCGTTGCGGGAGGATCGGGACCTGCTGCTGGCCCACCTCACCAACCTGCTGGTGGTGCCGGGCCGGGCGGCGGAACCGCTGGTGATCCTGCTGGACGGGCTCGATGAGGCCGAAGCGACCTTCCCGGAGACCGCCTGGGCGGTGCGGGAGGCTCTGCCGGACCATGTCCACGTCATCGTCGCCGGGCGGCAGAACGCCCCCGACGGCCGCTCCCCCTATCTCCGCGTCTGGGACGCGCTGATCGAGGATGTCGACGACCCGGCCGAACGGGACCGCTTCGGCGCCCGGCTGACGATGGAGCCCCTGCCCGACGCATCGGCGGTGGAAACGCTGATCCTGGCCCGCGGCCTCGCCCGGCCCGATCGGATGACGGACGATGCGCGTGCGGTGCTGGCGGACTCCGAAGGGATACCGCTGTTCATCGACCTCATCCTTGAGGAGGTCGAACGCGCCCTCGCCACCGGCACACCCCCGGCCGAGGCCTGGACACAGGCGCTGGGGCCGAAACCGGCGGACCCGCAGTCGCGGGCGGAAGAAACGCCGATTGCCCGATACATCGATCGCCGGTTCCGGGCATTGCAGGCGCATCCCGACATCGCGAGGGACACAGCCCGCGAGCTCGCCGTGGTCCGGCTGTTCCACACCCTGGCGACCGCGCCGGGCTGGCTGCCGCGATCCCTGCTGATCCGCCTGCCCGGCATCGATCCCGACCCGCTGGATCATGTGCTGCTCAGCCTGGGACCGGTGGACCGCTGGATCGCCCAGCAGCGGGACGACGGCAACCGCTTGGCCCTGCGCTTCGCCCACCCGCGCCTGGCCCTCGCCTTTGCCGCGCATTTCCGCACCCGGCCGGAGGATGCAGACCGGCTGGAAGCGCTCCGCACCGACCTCCTCGCCGTCCTCGACGACCCGGCCGAAGAGATCCAGGCCTACGCCCGGGACCACCGCCTGGCCCTGGAGGTCGACGCCGCCCGCGCCACCGCCACACGGCTCGGCACGCCGGAGAGCCAAAGAGACCTGATCCTCAAGCTCGACGCCCATGGCAACCACGCCCGCACCTGGGGCGACTGGGGCCTGGCCGGCACGGCGTTTGAGGAGGCGCTATCCATCGCCCGCACCCTCACCGACCGGCTCGGCACGCCGGAAAGCCAACGTGACCTGTCCGTCGCTCTCGACAAGGTCGGCGACGTCGCCCAAGCCCGCGGCGCCTGGGACGACGCAGACCAGGCCTATCGTGAGGGCCTCAGCATCCGCCGCGCCCTCGCCGACCGGCTCGGCACACCGGAAAGCCAGCGCGACCTGTCCGTCGCCCTCGGCAAGGTCGGCGATGTCGCCCGAGCCCGCGACGCCTGGGACGACGCAGACAATGCCTATCGCGAAAGCCTCCACATCCTCCGCATCCTCGCCGACCGGCTCGGCACGCCGGAGAGCCAGCGCGACCTGTCCGTCGCCCTCAACAACGTCGGCGACGTCGCCCGAGCCCGCGGCGACTGGGACGACGCAGACAATGCCTATCGCGAGAGCCTCCACATCCTCCGCACCCTCGCCGACCGGCTCGGCACGCCGGAAAGCCTGCGCGACCTGTCCGTCGCCCTCGAAAAGGTCGGCGATGTCGCCCGAGCCCGCGGCGACTGGGACGACGCAGACCAGGCCTATCGCGAAAGCCTCAGCATC
>JANQKE010000188.1 GCA_028281265.1 Alphaproteobacteria bacterium
AGATGAGTTCATCTGAACGCAGGTTGATCTAGGGCGGCGACGGCGGGGAAGGCGGGGCTCTCGAGCGCGGCGCCGGGGACTGCGCTGTGCGCATGGTCGGACCAGAAGGTGGCGACCGGCCAGGCCCGCGGGGTGATACGCGTTTCGATCGGGGCGAAGCGGAAGGACAGCCGGCGGAACAGGGTGTCGCACGCCCCGCCGGCGGCATGCAGCGTGCGGCTGTCGATGAGGACGGCGTCCCCCGGCCGGGCGGGGGGTGCCCACCGGTCCCGCACCGCCGCCGCCATCGCTTCGGCCGGGGCGAGGCCTGCGGTGCCGCTGTCGTCACCCAAGGTCGCCGCGGTGGTGGAGAACTCGACCGGGGCGAAGATCGGCCCTCGATGCGAGCCGCGGACGAGCTTCAGTCCCGCACCCGCCGGCACCGGGTCGAGCGGCAGCCAGACCGTCAGGAACACCGGTTCCAGCGGGTGGTAGGGATGGTCCTGGTGCCAGGGGCTTTCCTGCTCCGCCCCGGCGGCCGAGCGGAACCACTGATCCTCCATCAGGATCACCGTGTCGGCCCCGAACACCGACGCCGCGATCGCCGGCAAGGGGCCGCCCGTCCCCAGGGCCCGGGACGCGGGCGTGTCGGCCCAGCGGAACAGCTCGCTTTCGAGCGGTGGCACCCCCTCCGGCGACAGCCGCCGGTAATGCCGGCCGGGGGCCGTCCGACACCGTTCCACCGCCTCCGCCAATGCCGCGATCATGGGCGGGTCGAGCACGCCCTGCAGCCAGACGGCCCCGTGCTCGGCCATCTCGGCCGGCAGGGTCGGCAACCGCCGTTCCCAGTGCGCCGCCATCCTTGCCCCCCTCGGTGCCGTTCAGCCGATCGTAAGGACGCCGAGCTGGTCGTAGACCGACAGCCCGTCCCACAGCGACACGCAATCGACGATCCGGTCGCCCCGCAGGGTGAGGATGTCGATCCCGCCCATGGTGATGCGTTTGCCGGTCGCCGCGACGTCGTCGTACGGACCGACATGGTCGCCCGCGGTCTCCCAGTGCAGGACCACCTGGTCCCCTTCGGCGATCAGATGCAGGATCCGCGTCTCCACATGGGTGAACGCGCCCCAGTAGCGCTCTACATCGGCCTTGACCGCGGCCAGGCCACCTTCGGCCATCCCGGTGATCCTGGCGGCGGCCGCTGGGTCCCAATAGACGTCCACGGCCGACAGATCGCCGTCCCGCCACAGACGGTAGTGATAGGTCTCGACGACCTGCTTGTTGTGCTGAGCCTGGGTCATGGGGCGGTGGTCAAGCCTCCTTGGCGTGTCGGGACCGGGTGACGGCCGCTTCCACCCGCGACCGGCGGATGCGGGTCGGGACCGGGCGGGCCATCAGGCGTTTCCATTCGGCGAGATAGGCGCGGATCGGCGCTTCGGTGGCGATGTCGCCGGTGACCAGCCCGTGGTCGTCGATCGCGTCGCCCGCGCCGTCGCCGCGGCTGATGTCGATCCATTCCTCCTCCGGCACGGCGAGGCCCTGCTGCACCCGCTCGAACATGGCGAGATCGTCGGGCGTGCCGAAGCTGACGAAATCCTCGTCCACCCGCAGCCGCATCAGGTTCACTTCCTCGGGCGCGGCCTCGGCCAGGACCAGGAAGAAGTGCAGCCGGCTCCGGTCGACGGCGAGCGGTTCGACGACCATCATCTGGTTGCCCACGAAGATCAGGTTCGGGAACAGCGACAGGTTGACCATGTTGCCGGTCGCCAGATCCAGCCAGTCCCGCCGGTCCGGCGCCCGCTCGGTCAGGGACGCGGCCAGGGCCTCGCAGGTCGGCATCGGCCGCATGGTGGCCCAGGCCCCTTGCGGGATGCCGGGACGCTGATCGACGACGCAATGGCCGTGCCCCAGGGTCCGGCTGATCATCGGCGTGTGGGCCGGGTTGCGGGCCAGCACCGTCTGCGTCTCCGCCTGCTTGCCCAGGAGGTTGTACGACCGGTGGGCGAAGGTGGCGTGCAGCCCGTCGGCCGCATTGTCCCAGGCGAGCTTCCAGTTGCCGGCATAGTCCTGCTTGACGGGTGTCGGCAGGACTTTCAGCTTGCCGCCGGGATGCCGGTCGATATGCGCGTCCAGCCAGGGCAGGGCGGGGCCGAGCCAGTCGGCCAGCGGCATCGGCTCGGCTGCCAGCGTACCGAACCAGAAGCCGCGATGGTCTTCCAGGACCACCTGGCCCAGGTCGAACGGCCGCTCGTGCAGGCGGTCGTAGCTGTCGGGCACCGGCAGGCCGGCCAGCCGGCCGTCCAGATCGAAGCCCCAGCCGTGATAGGGGCAGGTGAACCGCTTGGCGCAGCCGCGATCCTCCGTGACCAGCGTGGTGCCGCGGTGGGTGCAGCGGTTGAGGAGCCCGCGGACGACGCCGTCCCGGCCGCGGACCACCAGCACCTGGCGCCGGCCCAGCCGGCGCAGCACGAAATCCCCGGCATCGGGGACCTCGCTGTCATGCGCCAGATAGGCCCAGGACGGGCCGAACAGCCGCGTCATCTCCAGCTCGAACAGCCCGGGATCGGTGTACAGGCGGCGATGCGCCAGTTCCGGCTGCACCAGCCGGTCGACGAGGTCCGTCAGATCCGGGCCGGGATCGAGAAGGCGGTCGGCCGGCGGGGTCGGGATCGCCATCGGGGTCATGGTCATCCTCGGGGTCGGTGCCGGGCGGTCACAGCAGCCAGGCCAGGTGCGGCGTGCCGGCCCCCCAGGGCCGGCAGATCCAGGATCTTGTGGCGGATGCGGAACCCGGCCGGCTCGTCCGGGACCGGCACCAGCCGGTGGACCTGGCGGCCCAGGGCCGTCCAGGGCGTGCGGCCGTCATGGCATGCCAGGGTGATGACGCTGGCGACGATGATCTCGCCCGGCCGTATCGGGCAGGGCCAGGTCTCCACCCCGCCGATCGATCGTACGGTCCGCGGTTCCGGCTGCAGGGCCCAGGCATTGGGGTCTGTGAACCGCCAGACCCGTTCGGTCAGCCGCCGGCGGTCGTCCAGGATCAGGCTCTGGTCCCGGCCGGGATGGCGGCCCCGGGACAACGGCACCCAGAACCAGCCATCCGCGTCGATCAGCGTCAGCCAGGCCTCGCGCCGACCGGCGTCCAGCAGCCGCGCCTCATGGGTCGGGACGGCGGCGGCGGCGGGGTCGGGGGCGGCCGGAGGGGCGTCCGCGGGGAACGCGAGATCGGCGGCGAGAGCGTCGTACAGCGCCCGTACCGCGCCGAGCCGGTCGGACACCAGGGTCAGGTGCGGGGATGCGGTCATCCTTCTCTCCCGTCGTGTCGGCAAGCCGTCATCGGCGCACCTGCTCGGGTGCGAAGCGGGAGAGCACGATCCGCTCCACCCCGCCGACCGCCGCGTAGCCGCCCGCCGAAACGAGTGTCAGGACCACCACGCAGCTCCACAGCATGGAGTAGTTGCTCGTGGTGTAGGTCAGGACCATCAGGTTGCCGATGCCGCTGCCCGTCGCCAGCCACTCCGCCACCGTGGCGGCGAGGACGACCGTCGGCACCGCGATCCGGGCCGACGCGAACAGGGCCGGCACCATGGCGGGGAGCTGGGCCCGCAGCAGCACCGACAGGCGGGACGCCTCGAACACCGCGAAGACGTCCAGCACCTGCGGGGAGACCTGGCGCAGCCCGTGGGCGCAGGCGACCAGGGTGGGGAAGAAGGCCATGATGGCGATGATGGTGATCATCGCCCCCTCCCCCCGGCCCAGGGCCAGCACGACCAGCGGTGCGGTCGCGATGATCGGCACCGCGCGCAGGGCGATGGCGATCGGTGTCATCGACCGGCGCACCAGCGGGACCTGGTCGAACAGCACCGCCAGCGCCGCGCCCAGGGCGAGCCCGGCGAGGTAGCCCGGGACGGCGACGTCCAGGGTCTCGGCCAGGGCCGACAGCAGGGTCGCGCGATGGGCCGCCGCCGCGGGGCTATCGACCAGAAACGCCCAGACCGCGCCCGCGTCCTTGGCGAAGAAGGGGTTCAGATCGAACACCCAGATCATCCCCTCCCACAGCAGCCAGACCGCGGCCAGGGTCGCGACCAGGCCGCCCGCCGGGCTCGCCGCCCGCTGCCAGACCGTCCGGGCGGCATCGGTGGGCGGGGCCGCCAGGATCAGCGGTGGGGCGGACCGGGTCAGGGCCCGGCCCAGCGCGCCCACGGCCAGATAGGCGATCACGGAGACCAGCGTGGCCACGACCGCCAGCGCCCAGGTCGCCACCGGATCCAGGGTGCGGATCGCCTGGATCGCCAGCACGCCCATGCCGCGGTCCGCACCGGTGAACTGCCCGATCATCGCCCCCAGGAACGCCGCCGGGGCGGCGATCTGCAGCCCGGCGATCAGATAGGGCAGGCAGGAAGGCGCCCGGACGACCCACAGCTCCACCCAGCCCCCGCGTCCCATGCCGTCGTTGCGACATGGCCCGGCACTTGCCTCGCCCACCGGACCGCGCGCCGTTGATTGTGCGCGAAACCATTGCAGCAGCGGGGCCAAGGATATGGATGTGCCGGTCATCGATCTCGGCGGGTGGTTCAGTGGGGACACCGCCGCACGGGCCAGGGTGGTGAAGCAATGGGCAGATGCCTTCGAAACGATCGGCTTTGCCACAATCGTGCGCCACGGTGTCGATGAGGCGTTGCTGGACCGCATCCATGCGGGCGCCCTTTCGTTCTTCGACCAGCCGCTGGAGACCAAGCGCACGGCCAGTTTCCCGGGTGAACAGGCGAGCCAGGGCTATGTGCCGATGGGGGTGGAGACGGTGGCCAGGACGATGGGGGAGGACGTGCCCCCCGATCTGTGCGAGAGCCTGTCGTTCGCCTATCTGGACTGGGAGGACGGGCCGCCGGATAACGCCTTCGACCAGGGCCTCCACCGTCCCAACCGCTGGCCGGCCGAGCCCGCCGGGCTGCGCGACCTCGTCCTGGAGTATCACCGGTCGGTCTACCGTCTGGGCCGGCAGCTGATGGGGCTCTCGGCGGCGGCACTCGACCTGCCGGAGGACCATTTCGCGCCCTGTTACGACCGGATGGCGACCCATCTGCGGCTGGTGCACTATCCCGACCAGAAGCGGGAACCGCTGCCCGGGCAGCTCCGCTACGGTGCCCATACCGACTACACCGGTTTCACCATCCTGCGGCAGGACGACGCCCCGGGCGGGCTGCAGGTGCTGGACCCCGGCGGGCAATGGGTCGACGTCCCGCCGGTCAGGGGGGCCTTGGTCATCAATGCCGGGGACCTGCTGATGCGCTGGACCAACCATCGTTGGAAGTCGAACCTGCACCGGGTCGTCAATCCGCCGCGGGCCTTGACCGGGTCGACCCGGCGGCTGTCGATCGTGTTGTTCACCGGCCCCAACAACGACGCCGTCATCGAGTGCCTGCCGACCTGCCGGTCGGCGGACGAGCCGGCCCGCTACGGCCCGATCAAGGCGCATGACCATCTGATGGAGCGGATCAAGGCCTCGATGCCGGAAGGGCTGGAGGCTTAGAGCGTCTTCACGGACGACCGGGTGGGATCCGCCGGCGTGTGCCGGATCGATCCCGAAGGCGCGCCGCGCCGCGCTGCCGGGCCAGCGGCCCATCCGCCTCGGCAGGTCCACCCGGTCGTTCCCGAAAACACTCCAGCCGCGCGACCCGGCCCGATCGACCGGCCCGCTTCCTGCCGATGCGGGACGGGCGGTGCCCGGGCCGCCGCCCCGTCCATGCCGAGCCAGGTGCTGCCGTCGATTGCCCGAAATGGCCTGTAGATACGGCTGCCCGTCAGGTGTGCGTTGTTGACAATACAGCTCCCCATCGCAGGCCGCACCGCGAACGGGGGCTTTAAAGTCATGAAATAAAGACGTTTTCCCGACTCCAGTCCGCTTGTCTGTCGCTCAAAAATCAACATTTATAGATCGTTATTTTTGATACTCTATCGAAGAGGATGGATGTGGAATATGCTATAAAGAACATCATGATCACGTGTAATGGAGATCCCCATGCGTCACGCCCTGCTTGCCCTCACCCTGACGGCCACCGCGGCCCCGGCCATGGCGTCGACCGCGACGCCGCTGGTGTCCGCGGACTGGCTCGGCCAGCGCCTCGGCAGTGCCGACCTGGTCGTTCTGGACATCCGCAACCGGATCGACGGCGGCTCCCTGGACACCTTCGCCGCCGGCCACATTCCGGGGTCGGTGCACAGCGACTACCTGGCCGCCGGCTGGCGCGGGCCGGATGGCAACCTGCCTGAGATCGCGGCGCTGGAAAGCCTGATCGGCGGTCTCGGCATCGACAATGACGACCATGTCGTCGTGGTGCCGGCCGGCGTATCGAGCACGGATTTCGGCAGTGCCGCCCGGGTCTACTGGACCTTCAAGGTGTTGGGGCACGACGCGGTGTCCATCCTGGACGGCGGCCTGGGCGCTTGGGCGGATGCGGGGCTGACGCTCGACACCGGTGTGCCGGTGGTCGAGCCGGACCGGTTCACAGCCGATTTCCGGCCGGCGCTGGTGGCCACCAGCGCCGAGGTGGAAGCGGCACTCGCCAACGGGACGCAACTGGTCGACGCCCGCCCCGCCGAGCAGTTCGAAGGGCTCACGGCGCACCCGGCCGCCGGTCGGGCCGGGACCCTGCCGGGCGCGGTGAACCTGCAGCAGCAGACCCTCCTGGACGCGGCAGGGCGTCACACCGTCACGGCCGACACCGTCTCGCTGCTGCTGGAATCGGCCGGCGGCTCGGCAGCCGGGGCGGAAGAGCAGATCGCCTTCTGCAACACCGGCCATTGGGCGTCGGTCGCCTGGTTCGCGCTGAGCGAGATCGCCGGGTTCGACGATGTCAGCCTCTATGACGGTTCGATGGTCGAATGGAGCGGCGATCGGAGCCGCCCCGTCGTCCCGGGCCAATCGGCAGCCAACTGATCCGGTCCGCTCCGACGGGGGCGACGACACCCCCGTCGTGACCGATAGGTGACCCATGACCCTTGCTGTCACAGCCGCGCCGCGGCCGGTGATCGACCGGCCCTGGCTGCTGATCGCCACGGCCGGTCTGGCGCTGGGCGCTGCGGCGATCGCCGTCCAGGTCGACGCCCGACAAGCGGCGTTGTTCCTGCTCGGCGGTGTTCTCGGACTGGCGCTCTACCATGCCGCCTTCGGCTTCACCGGTGGCTGGCGCGTCTTCGTGGTCGAGCGCCGGGGGGCCGGCATCCGGGGGCAATTGCTGGCGATCGGGCTGGCGCTGCTCGCGTTCGCCCCGATCCTCGCTGCGGGGACGGTGTTCGGCCAACCGGTCGTCGGGGCCGTCGCCCCGGTCGGAGTCTCGGTGATCCTGGGGGCGTTCCTGTTCGGGCTCGGGATGCAGCTCGGCGGAGGATGCGGATCGGGAACCCTGTTCACGGTCGGTGCGGGCCATGGCCGGATGCTGATCACGCTCGGCTTCTTCATCGTCGGTGCCGTGGTCGGGACGGCGCATCTGCCGTTCTGGCTGACCCTGCCGAGTCTCGGCCCGGTCGCCCTGGCCGGCCTGTTCGGGACCTGGGGCGCGGTCGCCGTGCAGGGGGCGGTGCTGGCCGCTCTGGCATGGGGCACCTGGGTGTGGGAGCGGCGGCACGGGAACGGGCACGGTCCCGCACCGGCCGCCCCGCGTCCGCAGGTCACCGGCCCGCCGGGCCAACGGCTGCTGCGGGGTCCCTGGCCGCTGGTCTGGGGTGCGGTCGCCCTGGCGGCCGGCAACCTCGCGACCCTGCTGATCGCCGGCCATCCCTGGTCGATCACCTTCGCCTTCGGCCTGTGGGGGGCGAAGATCGCACAAGGGATCGGTATCGACATCGCCGCCTGGCCGTTCTGGGCGGCCGGCTATCCCGCCCGGGCCCTGGCCGCGTCGGTGCTGTCCGACGTCACCTCGGTGATGAATTTCGGGCTGATCCTGGGGGCGCTGGCGGCGGCGGGTCTGGCCGGCAGGGTTGCCCCGGCCGCGCCGCTGCCCTGGCGATCGGTCGCCGCGGCCGTGCTGGGCGGGCTGCTGATGGGTTACGGCGCCCGGCTCGCCTTCGGCTGCAACATCGGGGCGCTGTTCAGCGGCATCGCCTCGGGCAGCCTGCATGGCTGGCTGTGGCTGCTGGCGGCCTTCGTGGGTTCCTATCTGGGGATCCGCCTGCGCCCGGCCTTCGGTCTGGCCAATCTTTGACGGTGGGGGGAGGGAGCCGGCATGCGCCGATCGAAGATCCTGTTCGGATCCACCCTGGCGGTGGCGACGCTGGCGATCGCGGCCGATCACTGGGCCACGATCCGGCCAGCGCCGGAGGCGGAACCGGCGGCTTTCCGCGCGACGGCGGCGCCCGGTGCGGCCAGCCCGGCGAACGCGGCGGCCCCGCTCGACGCCCCTTGCGGCGTGGCGGCACCCGTTGCGGCGCCATGCGGCGCCCTCCCGGTGGCCGCGCCGTGCGGGGTCCTCCGGTCGCCGATCCCGTGCGGTGCCGGATCGGCCGGCCGCGGTACGGCGGCCGTCCGGCCGGCGCCGGCGGCAGCCCCTTGTGGCGTGGCCCCGGTTCGGACGGCGGCTCCGTGCGGAGCCGTCCCCGTCCTGGCCCATCCCTGTGGAGCGCTGCCGGTCAGCCCGTGCGCGCCGGGTTGAGCCGCCGGCTCACGCGGCCTTGGCCTCGAACAGGCCGATCGAGTTGCCGTCGGGATCGATGCAGTACAGGAACCGGCCCGCGGGGATGGTGATCGGCCCGTACAGCACCTGACCGCCGGCCTCCCGGCACCGCGCGGCGGCGGCCTCGACGGTGTCCGGCACGGCCAGGTGGATCGTCGGCCCTTGGCCGCCGGTGGCCGGTTGACCGGGGTACAGATGACCGCCGATCCCGTCGCCGGTCCGGGTCGGGAGCATCGCCATCGGGTTCGGTCCGGACGTATCGTCCCGGGTGATGCTGACGCCGAGAACCTGGGTGTAGAACGCGCTGGCCGCGTCCATGTCGCGGACCGGGATTTCAAACCAAACGCACATATGCTCGGGCGTGAAGGCCATGGCCGAGGTCTCCCAAAGTTGCGGAACGGGGGGACTCTCGCACAGGGCTGCTGCCATCGCTGTGGCAGCAGGCTCACGCGTCCGGCCCGATCGTCTCGGGCGCCGGTAGCGTCGGCGGGGGGTGACGGCCTATCCGCGGCGGACCGACCCTGCCGCCCTCTCCGATCGTATCCGCAAGGGTAGGCGGACCCGTGTGATCCGGGGCAAGTTCTTGCTAACGGTACGGCCGGTACCAATACCGTCTGACGTGCCGGTCGCGACGGGCGGCAACGCACGAGCCGTCAGGCGGGCCGCTTTCGAAAGGGGCGTCCGGACCCGATGCCATGACGCAATCACGCTACAAGCAGTTGCTAGCGCTTTGGCAATCAAAGCGAGCCGGCCGCCGCTACCCGGCGCGCTCGGACTTCGACGTTCTCGAACTGCGACCGTGGCTCGGTGACCTCGAACTGGTGGAGGTCGAGCGCACCGACGATGGCGGGTACCGCTATCGATACCGGCTGGTGGGGACCCGGATCACCGACATCGACGGCATCGATGCCACCGGCCGTCATGCCGATGAGATCTTCATCGACAATTACAGCAATGTCGTCGACGAGTACGACGAGGTCCTGGAAACGGGGGAGCCCTGCCTGCGGGACTACTCGCCGTCGCTCAGCCGGCGGGG
Source organism: Alphaproteobacteria bacterium (assembly GCA_028281265.1). GTDB lineage: Bacteria > Pseudomonadota > Alphaproteobacteria > DSM-16000 > Inquilinaceae > JANQKE01. The sequence goes on from JANQKE010000188.1 coordinate 9,685, forward strand.
TCTGCATCGGACATACCATAAGCTGGTGCTGCCCCTGGCGAGCGATGGGGAGACGATCGACATGCTGCTGGTGCTGCTCGAAGAACTTGCGTAGCTCTGCCGTCGGCGGTGCTGCGCGGCGTCGCCGGACGGTCGGAGGCAAGGCTCAGTGCATCAGGACGGCGTCTTCGAGGCGGGAGGATCGTCGCGCCCGGCGGTATCGGCGGGCGGCGGAGCGCTCTCCATCCTGAACGCATCCGTTCGTCTCGGTGCGAACGCCGACTCCGGCCGGACCGTATACGGGGCCGAGATCGCCTGCCGGCTGGCGGATGGCCAGGACCCGGCGGCGCTGGATCGGGCCGTGGCGATCCGGCTGGCCGAGCGGCTGCCGGCCTCTACGGACGTCGACCTCCCCCGGCTCGGCCGCCGGTTCGGTCTCGCCGATCTCATCGCGGTTGCCGTGGCGGCTGTGGAATGCGCCGCCGTACCCCGCATTCTGTGGTCCGCCGAGCCGCCCCGGGCGATGCCGTATCCCCTGGCGGACGGGATGTTCGGGGTCCGCCTCCGGTGGCATCCGGTGGTCCCGGCGCACGCGGCGGCGATCGTGGAGGCCGCGTTGGTCGTCCTGGACGGTGTGATCGGGTGTACGGCACCCGGATCGGCGGCGGCTTTCCGCGACCGTCTGGCCGGGCTCCGGACCCGGATCGCGGCGGATTTGCCGCCGCCGGACGGCCAGCGGCTGCTCGCCGCCGCCCGGGACCGCGGTCTGCCGGCCGAACGCATCGCCGGGCCGCATCTCCGGATCGGGCAGGGGCGGCGGCAGGTTCACCTTTACGACAGCATGCCGGCGGCGACCTCCTACGGGGCGGTACGGCGGCTGGGCGACCGTGACCGGGTCTGGGCGGTCTGGCGCGGGCAGGGTTTGCCGGTGCCGGCGCATCACATCGTCGGCAGCCGGGACGATCTGCGCGCGGCCGCGGCGTCGATCGGCCTGCCGGCCGTCGTCCAGCCGACCAAGACCCTCGCTGCCGCCGATCGGACGGTCCTCGTCGACAGCCGGGACCGGCTCGGCCCGGCCTATCGCCGGGCGGCCGGCCGGTCCGGTCCGGCCTTGGTCAGGACGCACCCGGCGGGTGAGCGGTACCGGCTGGTGATCGTCGGGCGGCGCATGGTGGCGGCCGCATGGGTGCGGGACGGCGCGGCCCGGGACGTCACCGACCGGGTCGACCCCGACGTCCAGATCCTGGCCGTCACCGCGGCGCGGAGCCTGGGCCTCGCGGTCGCCGGGATCGACCTTGTGACCCCGGATATCGGCCGGCCTCGCGCCCACGCCCCGGCCGTGCTGCTGGAAGCGACCGGCCGGCCCCCGCTCGACCTCCACCACGCGCCCGCGGCGGGGCCACCCCGGGACGTCGCCGGGGCGATCCTCGATTCCCTGTTCGACGGCCCCGATCGGGCGCACCTGCCGGTTCTGCTGGCGGTCGGAGACGCGCCGGCGGCCGAAGCCGTCGCCCGGGCCGTCCGGGCCTGCCTGCAGGCCGCCGGATATAGCACCGGCCTGTGCCTCGACCACCGGACGGAGCTGGACGGGGAACCCCTCGACGGCGCGCCGGCCGGCGGTGCATCGGGGCTTCGGGCCTTGGCGCGGGAACCCTATGTCGATGCCCTGGTCGCGGGGCTGTCGCCCGAGACCGTGATCGAGCAGGGGCTCGGCGTGATGCGCTGCCGGGCGGCTGCGCTGATCGGGCCGATCGGCACCGCCGCGGGGCAAGTGGCCCTGGCCGCGATGCTGAACGCCGGTGTCGACAGCGTGCTCGTTCCCCCGGCACGGCTGGCCGAGCCCGAGATGCGGCCGGTGGCCGACCGGCTGCGGGCCTTGTCGCAGACGGCGCCCGAGGGGGTGGCCGCGGCCCTGCTGGCCGCCGCCGGGCTGGAGCAAGAGTCAGGCATGAGGGTGATCCACCCTCATGCCTGACTCTTGCTCTCGAAGATGAGTGTCAGAGCGGGATTCAGACATCACGCGCGATTGACGCGGGCGCGCCGGGAGCCGCTGCGTTCGCTCGGTCCGGCGGAGGGGGGACGCCGAGCGCCCAGGCCATCGCCGTCGCCATGACGGTCGGTCGGTCTGGACCGGCCAGCGGCAGGCTGTCGATAGGGCGACCGGCCTGGGTCAGGTGCAGGGCTGGCCCCACCGCCTGGGCCACCAGCGCATCGTCGGGAACCCTCGCCGATCCCGGCGGATCGACCAGTACCAGCCGATCGACCGGAAGATCGCCGGCTGCCGCGACCCATGGCCAGGCGGCCGGCGCCACCACCAGCCGGCCGGTGGTGGCACGGGCCAGGAGTGCGACCACCGCGGCGGCGTCCGCCTGCCCCGACCCGGGGGCGGTCAGCGCCGTCACCGTCACCGCCTGGTGGTCCAGGCCGGAATCGAGCACACGGCGCGGACTGGCGGTCTGAACCAGCGCCTCCAGCGCGTGGTCGTCCATCAGCCGACGCACCGTCTGCCGTTGGATCGCCGCGTCGCCCAGCGGCGTCACCGACCCGTCGAGATGCAGCGCCCGCCGCGTCGCCACCGCCGTGCGCCGGCCGGCCCGGTCCAGCAATCCGCCGAGGGCCCGGGCGACGGGCCCCGTCCCGGTCCCGCCGCAGACCAGCCCGATCGGGATCCGGCCATCCTGTCTGGCCGGGAAGAGGGCATCCAGCAAGGCGCCGGTCACGTCCCGCGGCGCGCCTTGCCAGGGCCAGCTATGGGGCCTGAGACCCGGCCGGGCGTTGACTTCGATGATCGCGCCGCCGGTTTCCTTGTAGGACCGGGTGATGTCGGTGGTCAGATAGTCGATCCCGGCGACGTCGAGCCCCAGGGCGCCGGCAGCCCGGATCGCCATGCGGACGGTGTCGGGGTGGACCGTGTCGGTGACGTCGATGGCGCAGCCGCCGGTCGACACGTTGGCCGTCGCCCGCAGCTTGAACACTGAGCCCGGCGGCAGGATGGTGTCCAGGGAATGGCCGTCGCGCGCCATCAGCCGGTCGAGTTCGCCGTCGTGCCGCACCCGGGCGCGGCGCAGCCCGTCCCGGAACGGATCGGTGTTGAGCGCGGCGATCAGCGCCCGGATCGTCCTGCGGCCGTCACCGGTGACGACGGGCGGGGAGCGGCGGACGCCGGCGACGAACCGGCCGTCGATCACCATCAGCCGGTGATCCTCGCCCTCGACGAACGTCTCGACCACCACCAGGCCGCCACCGGCACGGTCGAAAGCGGGCGGAATCTCCGCCGGCGCGCGCAGATTGGCGGTCACCCCGTCGCCTTTCTTGCCGCGTTCGGGCTTGACGACGATCGGGTAGCCGATCGCGGCCGCTGCGGCGACCGCCTCCTCCGGGGAGGTGGCGTGGATCTGCCGGGGCACCGGCAGGCCGAGTTGCTCCAGGGCCTGGCTGGTCTGCTCCTTGCTGCCGGCGAGCACGCACGCACCCCGGGCGGTACGGTCGGTGATGGAGGCGAACAGCTCGCGCTGGGCGGCACCCTGGCCCAGACGGATCCGCTGCTCCCCCAGGAGCTGGAGCGGCAGCCCGCGCTTCTCCGCCGCCTGCACGATCAGTGCCGAGCTGGGGGAGAGCAGATGCGCCTGTGCCCGCCGGCGCAGATCGGCATAGGCCTGATCGAAGCTCGGCGTTGCCGCACCGGCCGGCCGCAGCCCTTCGGGCAGCAGCTCGCCCAAACCGAGGAACGCCGTTTCGGCGGCGGCCTGGGAGATCTCCGGCACCCGCGCATCCCAGATCAGCAGGGCGTCGTCCGGTGTCGCGCCCGCGCCGCACTCGGCGAAGGTGACGGTTTCGAGATGGTGCATGGCGAACGCCATGGCCGCTTCGACCGCCAGCACCGCCTCGAAATAGAGGTCGAGCACCGCGACCGGCCGCCCCGCGGCCAGGGCTTCGGTGACACCGGGCCGCAGCGCCGGGCGCGGCGCCAGGGTCCGCAGCCGGCCGAACCGGTCCCGGTAGGCGGCGATCGCCCGGTCCCCCAGATCCAGCGCCGTGATCCCCCGCCACGCCCCAAGCGCGACCGGCTGAACGACCGCCGTCCGCGCGCAGTACCGGTTCTGACCTCGCAGGACGGACGATCGGCCAAGGGCGGGAGGGGGCCGGGCGGCCATGGTCGATGCGATGTCCTGACGGATGAAGCGGTCGGGGGGGTGGCCCATGGCCGGGCACGCGTGCCGACGCGTGTGGCGACCGCCACGGTGGGATGAGCATGGGGCCAGGGTCAAGGGTGGCGGTTCGGGGCGGTCGCGGTGACATCGGTGGCCGTCACCAAGCCGGTCCGCATGACCCGGGCCCGTATCGGGGGGCGTCCGAAGGCCTGTCCGTCGTGTCGCGGCGATCGGCCGATGCGCGGCGACCGCCCAGCGCCCAGGCCGTCGCTACGCCGACCAGCCCCCGTCGATCACCATCGTCGTTCCGGTGACGAATGCACTCTCCTCGCCGGCGAGGTAGACGGCGAGATGGGCGATTTCCTCGGCCGTGCCGAGCCGTCCCATCGGTTGCCGGTCGATGAAGGCCTGCCGTGCCCGGTCGACGGCGGCGGAGTCGTCGCGGGGGTCGATCCGCCGGGCCTGATCGGCGATGCGCTGGTCCAGCGAGGGGGTCTGGACGGTGCCGGGGCAGATCGCATTGCAGCGCACGCCCTGGCCGACATAGTCCGCCGCGACCGCCTTGGTCAGGCCGATGACCGCGCCCTTGGTCATCCCGTACAGCGCCCGATGGGACGCGCCTTTGATGCTGGAGGCGACCGAGGCGATGTTGACGATCGAGCCACCGCCGGCTTCCAGCATCGCCGGCAGGAAGGCCTGGATGGTCCACATCATCGAGCGGACGTTCAGTGCGACCGCGGTGTCGAACTCCTGGTCGGTGGCGTCCATGACGGTGCCGTGATGGACGATGCCCGCGCAGTTGAACAGCACGTCGATCGCACCGCATTCCCGGGCCAGGGCCGCGATGGCGGCCTTGTCGGTCACGTCCAGCCGATCGGTCCGGATCGGCCGGTCGGTCGCCTGACGCAAGGCGTCGAGACCCGCCCGGTCGATATCCGTGGCCCAGACCGCCGCCCCTTCGGCGGCGAACGCCAAGGCCGTCGCCCGGCCGATCCCCTGTGCCGCGGCGGTGACGACCGCGGTCTTGCCTGCAAGCCTGCCGGACATCGCGGCAGCCCCCCTTCGGATCCCTGGTCGCCGGTTGCGGGCGCCATCGACGCGTGTCGATGCGGGCAGTGGAGCCGATGAGCCGCCGGTGGTCAACGGCCGGCGGTGTCTCGGCGGAGTTGTGTGAGCAGGGCCTCAGTCGCGTAGCCGTCCGGCGGCTGGTTCAGGGCGGCCTGGTAGGCGCGGAGAGCCGCCCGGGTTCTCGACCCGGTGCGCCCGTCGACGCGGCCGGCATCGTAGCCCAGACGATTGAGCCGTTCCTGCATCTCGGCCACCTGCCGGGCGTTCAAGCGCGGTCCGATCTCCGGTCTCGGCGCCGTGCGCGGCGGGGCGCCGACCAGTTGATCGGCCAGACTGCCGACGGCGATCGCGTAGAAGCTCGACCGGTTCCAGCCCAGGATCGCGTCGTAGTTGCCATAGCCCAGGAAGACCGGTCCGCGATGGCCCAGCGGCGCGACGATCCGGCCTTGCATGTCGCCGATGACGGGCAGCGGCCGGCCGTTCCAGCGCGTCACGCCCATCGCCGCCCAGTCGGCGAGCGGCAGCCGCGTGCCGCTATTGGCCAGGCGCCAGTCGAACCCGGACGGGACCCGCACCTGCCGGCCCCAGGTTTCGTCGCCGCGCCAGCCGAGCTGGCTGAGGAAATGCGCCGCCGAGGCGAAGGCGTCGGCCAGGCTGCCATAGAGGTCGCGCCGGCCGTCGCCGTCGAAATCCACCGCATAGGCGCGATAGGTGGACGGGATGAACTGGACATGACCCATCCCGCCCGCCCACGATCCGATCATCTGCTCCAGGCGCAGATCGCCCTGGTCGGCCAGGTACAGCGCATCCAGCAACTGCGCCCGGAACAGCGCTTCCCGCCGGCCCTCATAGGCCAGGGTCGCGGTCGCCTCGATCACCGGGAAGCTGCCCATGAAGCCGCCGAAATTGGTCTCCAGGCCCCATAGGGCGACGATGAACCGCGGCTGGACGCCGTATGCCGCCTCGATCTCCGAGAGCAGGCCGGCATGTCTGGCCATCAGCTCCCGCCCCCGGTCGACCCGGCTCGGGCTGACCGCCCGGTCGTAGTACTGCCAGAAGGTCGACAGGAACTCCGGCTGGGCGGTGTCGAGTTCGATCACCCGGGCCGACGGCGCCAGCCCGTCGAGTGCGGCGGCGAGGGTCGCCTCGGAGACGCCGGCGGCGCGGGCATCGGCCCGGAACGCCTGCAGCCATCGGTCGAACTCGGGCGAGGCCGACGCTGCCGGCGCGGCGCCGAGCCATGCCAGGGCGAAGCCGAGCAGGGCCGTGAAGCGGAGGCGGTTGCGGGGCATCATCGGATCGGGCCTGCAGGGACGGAGTGCGGGGGATCTGCCGCCGATTCGGTGGCGGGACTGTGGCGGCGGAAGGGCATGACGGCCGGCCCGGTGCTGCCGGCTTTGACGGTGCCGGACGCCTCGGCCACAGTCCGGGGACGTGCGGCACAGGCGGGGGCAATGGAGATGGTCGAGTACGAGGATGCGGGCGATGCGGTGCGGGCGGTGTACGACGACATCATGGCCACCCGCGGGGTCGGCTGGATCAACAATTTCTGGAAGGCACTGGCCCATCACCCGCCGACGCTGGCGCGGACCTGGGCCGGCCTCAAGGAGGTGATGGCGCCCGACGGCGCGCTCGACCCCCTAACCAAGGAGATGGTCTACATCGCCGTGTCGGTGGCCCAGGGCTGCGACTACTGCATCGCCAGCCACACCGCAGCCGCCCGCAAGGCCGGGATGACGGATGCCCAGCAGGGTGAGCTGATGGCGGTGATCGGCATGGCGGCGGAGACCAACCGGCTGGCTCAAGGCCTGCGGGTGCCGGTCGATCCTGCGTTCGAGGCCCGGTGAGCGCGATCTTCGGAGCCCCGGCGGCCCAAGAGGGGAGCCACGGTCGAGGCGGCGCGGTCGTGTTCCGCGAAGACGGCGTCCTGTCCGTCCAGCCTTTCCGTCCCCCCGCTGGACGGACAGGCTGAGCCACGCTCCCAAATCGTCGCGTCGGTGATCCAGGTCAGGGCCCTCCCGGTGGCGGATCGGGTCAACTGGACCCAGGTCGCCGTCGACGGCCGCTATACGTGCTGGGGCGGGGGGACGCGATGGGCGCATCACGGGGCCGGGCATCGGGGTTGCGGTGGCTTGTCGGCCTGCGGCTAGCCGCTGCGATCGTCGTTGCCGGCGCACCGATCACGGTGCAGCCGGCCACGGCACAGCCAGCCGATCAGCCCTCGGCGACCGTCGAGCAGGTGGGCGAGATCATTCGACTGTGCCTCGCCGGACAGTATCCGGCGGCCGCGGTCCGCGCCTGCGACGTTCTTCTGGCGCAGGACTTTCTATCGTCGGAGGACCGGAGCCGGTTCCTGACCCGGTCGGCGGTCGCCCTGAACGGACAACGTCTTCTCGATGAGGCCAGGGATCGGCTGCACCGGGCCATCGAGCTCCATGGCGATCACGCCCCGGCCCATTTCCACCTGGGGATCAACCGGCTTTACGCCGGCGACGTGGCATCGGCGATCGAGAGCCTGGAGACCGCCCACGCCCTGCACCCCGAGGCGATGAGCACGGTCCGCCTGCTGAGCGGGCTCTACCGGCAAACGGACGCGGCCGATCGCGCCGTCGCCTTGTGGAACGGGGTGATCGAACGCGATCCGGACAGCGTTATCGCCCGTTCCGCACTGGCGGGCCTGTGGCTGGCGTTGGGGGAGGCCGATCGGGCCCTCGCCCATCTCGACGCCGCCGTTACGCTTGACCCGGCGAATCACGAGCTGGCGAACACCCGAGGCACGATCCTTAAGCAGAGTGGCCATATCGAACAGGCGTTGGAGGCGTTCAGCCAGGCGCTGAAGATTGCGCCCGACTTTCTGGTCGCCCGAGCCAATCGCGGCCAGGCGCATGCCTTGCTCGGAAACGACGCCCTCGCCTTGGCCGATTTCTCGGCCGTGCTCGAAGCGCTGCCAAGGGACGTGCCGACGCTGCTCAACCGCGGCAATCTGCATCATCACCGCGGTGACGGTGAGGCCGCCGCCCGCGACTGGGCGATCGCGGCTGTTGCCGGGGGCGAGCGCATCATGCGGCTGTTCCAGGTCCGCAGCCATCTGGCCGGCCACTATGACGGTGCTTTCGACGGTCGCCCTTCGGACGGGCTGGCCCGGGCCATCGCCGTGTGCGCTTGGGATCCCGACTGTCGCCCGCCATCGCCGCAGACCTATTGCGACGTCGCCGGCGTCGATCCTTGCCAGTCGCCCTATGTGCATATCGAAGGGCGGTGAAGGCTGGAGCGTCCCCGCGTCCGACCGGACCCGGGACGCTCTCCCTCCTTGACGTCGATCCCCTTACTTGCGTTCGGATGCGGCCATCCGAACGCAGGTCGATCCAGGTACCGCGACGGTGTCACGAATCCGTCGCTATCGGTCCGGGCGGGAGATGCCTATGACCGGCGGGTCCTTCGACGACCCGCTCTCGCCGGCCCGGTCATGGTGACTTCCGACCCCGCCCCGTCATCGTCCCCGCAACCGCCCCCGTTCCGCGCCGCGCTGGGCTACTGGCTCAAGCTCGGCTGCGTAAGCTTCGGCGGGGCGGCGGGCCAGATCGCGATGATGCAGGCCGATCTGGTCGACCGGCTGAAATGGATCGACCAGCGGCGCTATCTCGAAGCGCTGAACTTCTGCATGCTCCTGCCCGGCCCGGAAGCCCAGCAGCTCGCCACCTTCATCGGATGGCGGCTGCACGGGCTCAAGGGCGCGCTGGCGGCCGGAATCCTGTTCATCGTCCCGGGTTTCGCGGTGCTGATGCTGCTGTCCTGGATCGCCGCGGCGTATGGGGAGCTGCCCGTGGTGGAGCGGATCTTCTACGCCGTGCAGCCTTCCGTCGTGGCGATCATCGCCGCCGCCCTGTACCGCATGGGCCGCAAGACCCTGCGCGGCTGGTCCCCTGCGCTGCTGGCTCTGGCGGCGTTCCTCGCCCTGTACGCCCTGGGCCTGCCGTTTCCCGCGGTGATCATGGCGTCGGGGCTGATCGGCTGGCTGGCTCCGCGCGTCGGCCTGCGCAGCTTCGATCCGGCCGAGCCGCATCCGCAGGCGCATCGTCTCGAGGCCCTGGATCCGGGTCGTCTGGCTCGCCTGGTCGGCTGGTTCCTGCTGTTCCTGTCGGTTCCCGTCGGGCTGGTTCTGGCCGTGCTGGGGGCCGACCCCTTCCTCGACATCGCCATCCTGTTCACCACCGCGGCCTTCGTGACCTTCGGCGGGGCGTACGCCGTCCTTCCGTACGTCGCCGACGCGGCCGTGCAGACATACGCCTGGGTGACACCGGCCCAGATGGTCCAGGGGCTGGCCCTGGCGGAGACGACGCCGGGGCCGACCATCCTGGTCACCCAGTTCGTCGGCTTCCTGGCCGGCTGGACGCCGGCGACGGACGGCGCCGTGGCGATCGACCCGCTGCTCGCCGGGGTCGCCGCGGCGAGCCTGACCGTCTACTGCATGTTCCTGCCCGGTTTCTTCTTCATTCTGGCCGGCGCCCCGGTCGTCGAGCGGTTGAACGGCAACCCCGCGATCGCCCGGGTGCTTGCCGCCATCACCGCGGCCGTGGTCGGCGTGATGGCCAATCTCGGCGTCTTTTTCGGGCGGGAGGTCCTGGTGCCCGATGGCGCGCCGGACCCGATGGCGATCGGACTGGCGATCGCAGCACTGGTGGCGCTGTTGCGGTTCGACCTGGCGGTGCATTGGCTCGTGCTGGCCGCCGCCCTGCTCGGCGTGGGGCTCGCGGCGTTCGGCTGAGACTGGCCTTGCGTCGGGGTGGCCTGATCGCAAAGCGTGTCTGCGTTCCGGCACTCCCCGCGAGGCTCGTCGCGCACAAGCGCGGGCGCGACTTGATGCGGGTGCCGCCGGTCCGGCCTGGACAGCGGCGGATGCCCGCGCGACAACTGTGGCGATACCCGGCCCAGGGAGGGAAAGACCGTGCCCCGACTGATCGTGACGCTGCTGGCTGCCCTGCTGCTGTCCGGCCCGGCGATGGCGCAAGGCAACACGTGCCAGTGGGCCCATGACGGCGAATGCGATGAGCCGAGATACAACGGCACCGGCGCCTGCGACGACGGCACCGACGCCGCGGATTGCCAGGCGACGGGGACGATCCCGGTGGGGGGCTCGACCTTGGTTCCGGGCGGTGCCGGGACGGTCGGTACCGCGCTCGCGGCACCGTCGCCGGATGTGTCGGGGGACGATAGCTGCCGCTGGGCGCTCGACGGTGAATGCGACGAGAGCCGGTACGGCGGCACCGGTGCTTGCCCGGCGGGCAGCGATACGACCGATTGCACGGGCGGCGGCACCCAGGCGGGCGGCGGTTTCAGCCCCGTCCCATCGGATTTCGGCGATGATAGTTGCCAATGGGCCCATGACGGGGAGTGTGACGACACCCGCTATGGCGGCACCGGGGCCTGCCGTCCCGGCACCGACGCCTCGGACTGTCGGGCGGCGGCCGCCGGGGGCGACGACAGTTGCCGGTGGGCCTTCGACGGGGAATGCGACGAACCCGGTATCGGCCTGGGCCTCTGTACGACCGGGACCGATACGACGGACTGTGCGCCGGTGGCGTTTCTGCGCAACCGCACCAATCGCTGTGCCTCCGCCTTCGACGGGACTTGCGACGAACCGGGCCGGGGGACCGGCCGCTGCGATGCCGACAGCGACACCGCCGATTGTCTTGGCCGCGGTCGGCCGCCCCAGGCCGCCGACCATTACTTCGGCCGGGATGACCGGTTCGCACCGGATTCGTCCCGCCTGCCGTGGCGGGCGATCGGCCAGTTGACCGACGGGGATGGTGACGGCGTCTGCACCGCCACCCTGATCGGCTCCCGCCACGTGCTGACGGCGGCCCATTGCGTCATCGATGACGAGGGCGCGGTCGCCATGCCGGAACGCTTCCAGGCCGGCTTCTCCGGCCGGCGGGATGCGGGGCAGGCCCGGGCGGTCCGGGTGATCGCGGCACCGGACTACACCGACGAGCCCCGTGGCGCCGGCGAAGGCAACGGCAATGACTGGGCGATCGTCGAACTGGACCAGCCGCTGGGCGATCGGGTCGGCTATCTCGGTGTCCGCACGCTGACCCGGGAAGAGCTGGATCGGATCGACCGCAGCGGGCTGGTGGTCAGCCAGGCGGGCTATAGCTGGGATACCGGAGACCATCTGTCGGGCCATGCCGGCTGCCGGGTGATCGAGCACTACCGGGATGGCACGATCCTGCACGAATGCGACACCACATCCGGGGACAGCGGCAGTCCGATCTGGGTGGAGGAGCCCGACGGGCGCGTCTCGATCATCGCCGTCGATAGCCAGTTCTTCAGCAAGCAAGACGCCGTCACCCCGTTCGGCACCGCCAATCTCGCCGTCGACAGCCGGGCCTTCATCGCCGCGGTGAACCGCGCGCTGGGACGCTGATGGGGTTTGCGGGACGGTTGCGACCTGCTTGGTCCCGACTTGCGCTGAGATGGCCTCATCTCACGTCGATATGAGATCGACCCGTGTGCCGGTGGCGTCCGAGGCTGTGAAGCAGGTTTCCCGGTCGCCGATGAACGCGGACAGCGTATCGTCGATCGCCGCCTATCGTCTGGATATCGCCGTTCAATGCTCCGCCGGTCCGGCTCGTCTTTCGGCCAGCGCCTCGATGGCGGCCGTCTCCAGCCGGTAGGGCCGCCACTCGGTCAGGTCTTCGAACCCCAGACGGTGATAGAAATCGCGCGCGGGGTTCCAATCCAGCACCCACAGATCGATCCGGGCGCAGCGGCGCGCGACCGCAATCCGGGCGACCGCCTGCAGCAACAACGCGCCGACCCCTTCGCCCCGGGCCTGGGGCCGGACATACAGGTCCTCGACGTAGATCCCGGGCCGGCCGCGCCAGGTCGAGTAGTTGTGGAAGAACAACACGAAGCCGACCGGGGTTTCCTCGGCATCGACGGCCATCAGGGCCTCGAATACCGGTCCGGTGCCGGTCCCGTCGCCCCAGCCGTCCCGTTCGAGATCGGCGACCGTGGCGACCACCGCATCCGGCTCCCGCTCGAACGCCGCGAGTTCCCGGATCATCGCCAGGATCTCGGCGGCATCGGCGCGGGTGGCGGGGCGGATTCGGTACGGCATGGACGGTGCGTGTCCGGTGTGTGCGGGGGGATGACCCCACTCTGGCGGCCGCAGCGGCACCTGCCAAGCCGATAGCGCGGTTTCAGGCACCACCAGGCCCATCCGCCCGGGCCGTCGCCGGGGGAGGGCGACACCGTGGTGAAGGACCACATCTAGATCAACCTGCGTTCAGATGGACTCATCTGAACGCAGGTTGATCTAATTTAAAGAGTTAGAGCATCTTATCTGCGTCCGTTAGGACGCAGGATGCTCTAGGCGCGCAGGATCAGGCCGAGGATCCGATCGGTGGCCTCCTGGACGGTGAGCTGGTCGGTCCGCAGGGTCAGCTCGGGCGTCTCGGGCGGCTCATAGGCCGAATCGATGCCCGTGAAGTTGGCGATCTGGCCGGCCAGGGCCTTTTTGTAGAGCCCTTTGGGATCGCGGCGGCGGCACACGTCGAGCGGTGCGTCGACGAACACTTCGACGAACTCGTCGGCCCCCAGCAACTCGCGGACCAGGCGTCGTTCCGATCGGAACGGCGAAATGAAGGCGCAGATCACGATCAGCCCGGCATCGACGAACAGCTTCGCCACCTCGCCGACCCGCCGGATGTTCTCGACCCGGTCGGCGTCGGTGAACCCGAGATCCTGGTTGAGACCGTGCCGCACATTGTCCCCGTCCAGCAGATAGGAGTGGAGCCCGTGCTCGGTCAGGTGCAGGTCGACCTGCCGTGCGATCGTCGATTTTCCCGCCCCTGACAGCCCCGTCATCCAGATCACCCGGGCTTTCTGCTGCTTCATCGCGGCCCGGCGGGCCTTGCCCACCAAGCCGGCCTGGGCGTGGATGTTCTGGGCCCGCCGCAGTCCGAAACGGATCATCCCGGCGCCGACCGTTTGATTGTTGAACCGATCGATCAGGATGAAGGAGCCGAGATCGCGGTTTCGCACATAGGGTTCGAAGGCGATCGGGGCCGCCGTCGAAAGCTCGCATCGGCCGATGGCGTTGAGGCCGAGTTGCCGGGCCGGCCGCCGGTCCAACGTGTCGATGTCGACTTCATGCTTGATCCGGACGATCGACGCTTGCGTGTAGGTCGATCCGATCCGCATCAGATAGGGCCGGCTCGGCAGCAACGGTTGGTCGGACATCCACACGATGTCGGCCGACAGCAGTCGCGAGACCTCAGGCCGATCCCGGGCCGCCGCCAGGACGTCGCCGCGCGCCACATCGACGTTCGTGTCGAGCAGCACCGTCACGGCCTCTCCGGCCCGGGCCGCGGTCCGGTCCCTGTCCGCGGTGACGATGCGGTCGACCCGGGCCGGCTGTCCGGACGCGGCCACGACGACGTCGTCGCCCACCGCGACCTGGCCGGCCAGGATCGTTCCGGCAAGGCCGCGGAAATCGGGATCCGGTCGGTTCACCCATTGCACCGGCATGCGGAAGGGCAGATCGTCCGCCGCGGTGGCGGCCGGGATCGCCTCCAGCCGTTCGATCACGGTCGGGCCGGCATACCACGGCGTCAGACGGCCGCGGTGGACCACGTTCTCGCCGAACCGTGCCGACACCGGGATCGGAACGATGGTGGCGAAATCCATGGCGTCCGTGATCCGGCGATAATCGTCGCCGATCCGCTGGTAGATGTCGTGCGAATAGTCGACCAGGTCGATCTTGTTGACGGCCAGGACGATGTGCCGGATGCCCATCAGATGGCAGATGAAGGTGTGCCGTCTGGTCTGCGACAGCACACCCTTGCGGGCATCGACGAGGATGACCGCGGCATCGGCCTGGGACGCCCCGGTGGCCATGTTGCGGGTGTACTGCTCATGGCCGGGCGTGTCGGCGATGATGAAGGTCCGCCGGTCGCTCCGGAAGAACCGATAGGCCACATCGATCGTGATGCCCTGCTCCCGCTCGGCTTGCAGACCGTCGAGCAGCAGGGCGAGATCGTGGTCCTCGCCGGTGGTGCCGTAGCGTCGCGAATCCCGTTCCAGACTCCGCAACTGATCCTCGAACACCGCCTGGCTGTCGTACAGGAGGCGGCCGATCAGGGTGGACTTGCCGTCGTCGACCGATCCGCAGGTCAGCAAGCGCAAGACGTCGCCGGACCCCGTCCACGCGGCGGGCTCGACCGGCCGGGTATCGTGCATCAGAAATAGCCCTCGCGCTTCTTCACCTCCATGGACGCCGCATCGTCATGGTCGATGAGGCGTCCGGCCCGTTCCGAGCTGCGTGTCGCGATCAGCTCCGCGACGATGGCGTCGGCCGACCGGGCGTCGGACTCGACCGCGCCGGTCAGCGGGTAGCAGCCGAGGGTGCGGAACCGCACCGTCTTGGTCTCGGGCTCGTCGGGACGGGCCAGCGGCATCCTGTCATCGTCGACCATGATCAGCGTGCCGTCCCGATCCACCACCGGGCGCGGTGCGGCGAAGTAGAGAGGGACCACCGGTATCTCCTCTTCACTAATGTATTGCCAAATATCCAGCTCGGTCCAGTTCGACAATGGAAATACGCGCATCGATTCACCTTCCGCCAATCGCGTATTGTACAGGCGCCAGAGTTCCGGACGTTGGTTCCTTGGATCCCAGACATGCTTGCGATCGCGGAACGAGAAGATGCGTTCCTTGGCGCGGGACTTCTCCTCGTCCCGTCGGCCGCCGCCGAAGATGGCGTCGTAGCGGCCCTGATCGAGGGCCTGGAGGAGGGCGTCGGTGCGCATCACCTGGGTGTGCAGTGCGGTACCGGAGATGAACGGGTTGATGTCGCGGTCCGCCCCCTCCCGGTTGACGTAGACCGTCAGGTCGAGGTCGAGGGCATCCCGCAGCCCATCGCGGAAACGGGCCATCTCCCGGAACTCCCAGAGGGAGTCGATATGCAGGAGCCGGAACGGTGGCTTGGAAGGCCAGAAGGCCTTCAGCGCCAGGTGCAGCAGGCAGGTCGAGTCCTTGCCGATGGAATACAGCAGGACCGGATTGCCGAAGGCGCCGGCCACGTCCCGCATGATGTGGATCGCCTCGGCCTCCAGGGCTTGGAGGTGCGGCGGCAGGATCCTGGTGCGCGGGGTGCGGTCGGGTCGAAAGCGGGCAGCATACCTCGCGATTGAGGCATCGATCGAGGGCATCGGATCTCGGCGGTCGGAAGGCGGGCGAGTGGGGCGGTGCTATCGGCGATCACCCGGCCCTTGTCCACCCGGTCGCCCCTGAGAACGCTCTGGATTCTCGCTACCCGGTCGCGCGCCCGTAGCCGTCGTCCAGCCGGACGATGTCGTCGTCTTCCAGATACGAACCGGACTGGACCTCGATGAACTCGAGCTCGATCTTGCCCGGATTGGCCAGCCGGTGTTCGGCGCCCAGGGGGATGAACGCGGACTGGTTCTCGGTCAGCAACTGGCTCTCGCCATTGATTTCGACACGGGCGGTGCCGGAGACGACGACCCAATGCTCGGCGCGGTGGTGGTGGCGTTGCAGGGACATCAGCCCGCCCGGCGAAACCCGGATCCGCTTGACCAGATAGCGCTCGCCCCGGGCGATGGTGGTGAACGATCCCCAGGGGCGAAAGACGGTCCGGTGCTGTTCGGCTTCGGGGATCCCCTGATCCCGCAGCACGGCGACCAGTTTCTTGAGATCGTTGGCCCGGTCCCGAGGGCATACCAGGATCGCATCGGGGGTGACGGTGATGATCAGCCCTTCGACACCGAGGGTGGCGACCAGCGTGTCGGTATTCGAATAGACGAAGCTGTTGCGGGTATCGACCAGAGCGGTCCGGCCCCAATGCGCATTGCCGCTCTTGTCATGATGGATCAACTCGGCGATCGACGGCCACAGACCGATATCGTTCCAGTCGAAGCTGGCCTCGACGACCGCGAGGTTCCGGGCCTTCTCCATGATCGCGTAATCGATCGAGATCGACGGCAGCCGGCGGAACGCGTCAGGCTTGAACCGCAGGATGTTCTCCTGCTCCCAGGCGGTCGCCCAGGTTTCCTCCAGCAGGGTCCACGCGTCGGGCAGGTGATCGTGGAAGGCCTGCCGCATGACCCGGGCCTCGAACAGGAAGATACCGGCGTTCCAGTAGCTCTCCCCTTCGGCGAGAAGGGTCTGCGCCGTCTTCAGATCCGGCTTCTCGACGAACCCCTCCAGCCGCTTGGCGCCGGTGCCGGAGATCCCGTCGCCGCGCCGCAGATATCCGTAACCGGTGTGCGGCCGGTCCGGCGTGATGCCGAAGGTGACGATGTAGCCCTCTTGCGCGGCCGGGATGGCCGCCTGGATCGATTCCGAGAATCCTTGCAGGTCTTCGATCAGATGATCGGCCGGGCAGACCAGCAGCAGGGTGCGGGGATCGACGTCCATGGCGGCGATCGTCGCCAATCCGACGGCCGAGGCGGAATCCCGTCGGTCCGGTTCGGCCAGCACCTGGCCCCCGCCGCGGGCGGCCTTGGCGACCTGCTGTGCGACGAAGAAGCGATCGGCTTCGTTGCAGATGACCCGAAGCGGCGCGCGGCTGAGTGCCGGAACCGAGGACAGGCGGGTCACCGTCTTCTCCAGAAGCGATGGCTGGCCCGCGATCTCCAGAAGCTGCTTGGGGAAGGCCGCCCGCGACAGCGGCCACAACCGCTCGCCACCGCCGCCGGACAGGATGACCGGGTGGACCGTGGCCTCGGCCGCGCCCGCCAGGGTCCCGTACAGCGGTTCCGAAGCGTCCAGACGATCGACCGAAATCTGCCCGTCGCCGACCACACTGCTGTTCATGCCTGCCACCCCGTTCTGGTGCGCAACTGTAACATCCTGGCCCGGCGCAATCTTTTGCCGCCTTATAGCCGCTTGCAGTGACGGCTGTCATTCTCAATTTCGACAGCCTTTCGACACCTGCATGCCACGGTTCGAACACATCGGAACCTAGGCTACGGTCCGGCGGCGCGCAATGCGGATCACCTTGAGGGATAAATGGAAGTGGTCTCGAATTCTTCTCAACTTGAATGCGGGCCCGAGTACCTACTACAGGATGGTCTACGACGACTTGCCCGGAGCAATACGAGGAGGATCAATACGAGGATATGAGCCGACGGTCTCGTCCGGTTCGGGGCCGACCGAGTCATCGTGACCGGACGGGCGATGTGCCCGCGACCAGCGCCGACCCGGCGGCCCGGCCCGGGCGGGCCGATACCGGGGCGCTGGTCCGGCCGCGATCATGCCGTCCGATCCGGTCGGGCGGCCGGGGCGATCGGATCGTAATAGGCCGCGGCGAACCCGGCCGCCTCCCGCGACCGATAGTTGAACGGCCGTTTGAGGACGCCCTTGAAGTACGTCGTCACCAGGCTTTGCCACGTCCCGATCGGTTCGCGCCCCTGATGCGCACAGACATGCTCGAACCAGCGCTTGCCGATCGCGACATGACCGATCTCGTCGTCGTGGATCATCTGGAGAATGTCCGCCGAAGGGTCGTCGCCGTGCCGACGTAGCGAGGCGATCATGGCGGGTGTGACGTCCAGGCCGCGCGCTTCCAGCACCATCGGCACGACCGCCAGCCGGGCGGCGAGATCGTGCGCGGTGTCCTGGCTCGATTGCCACAGCCCGTCATGGGCCGGCAAGGCGCCGTAGCCGCTGCCCAGCGTCCGCAGCCGCGCCTCCAGGCACAGGAAATGCTTGCCTTCCTCGTCGGCGACCTGGACCCAATCGTCGAAGAACGGACGCGGCAGGGGCACGCGGGCGTGCTCGGGATCGCTGAACCGCGCGATCACGTCCCATGACAGATCGACGGCGTTGAGCTCGATATGGGCGAGCGCGTGCAGCAGCGCGATCCGGCTTGCCGGGCTGCCCGCCTTGCGCCGCTTCGGCATGTCCGCCGGCGGACGCAACGCCGGCAAGGCCGGTCGCGCCGGTCGGTCGTCGGGGTGGCCCCGGCCGATCTCCCCCACCGCACCGGACCGCCAGGCCGCCGCCCAATGCCGGCTGGCCCGGGCCTTGGCGACGGCATCGGCCGTGCGGAGAACGGTGATCGCGGCGTCGGCCAGGGTGGGTGTCATGGCGGAACGGGGTCTCGGTGCACGGCCCGGTGGAACGCCTCCGTCGAAAGGCTGCACCGCCGGCAAGGGCTGGTTAACCCAATCGGGCTAGCGTCGCACGCACTCATTATCGTCGTCACCATGGTGCAGGCCGATGTGCGCTGTTGCGGCCCAGATCACGCGAACCGATGCGGCCGCCCCGGAGCCGGTCGACACGGATACGGCCGTCGAGCTGGTCGAGCGGTTTCCCGGTCCGGCCCTGCTGGTCGATGTCGAAGGCCGTGTTCTGGCCAGCAGTCAGCCGGCCCGTCCCCTGGCCGTCCACCGCAGCGGCCAGCGATGGTGGCAGCGGCTGTGGGCATGGGTCTCCGGCGGTCTCGGCCGCGGGGAGCCGGTCTGCGTCACCGAGATCGATACCAGCATCGGGATCGCCGTCATCGAATGGACGGCGACCGTCCTGCCGCCGTCGAAGGTGGTCCTGCTGGGGCGGGACGTCACCGCCGAGCGCACGCTGCATACGGCCTTGGTGGACAGCCGCCAGCGCTTCCGCGCCTTGGTCGACCTGGTCGCCGACTTCGCCTGGGAGACCGACGCCCAGGGGCTGTTCCGCTATATGTCGCCGGGCGGCGCCCTGGGCCATGCGGCGACCGATCTGTCGGGCTGGTCGATCGCCGTTCTGTATCCGGAGGAGCCGCTGCACCGCACGCCGTTCGAGGCGCGGACGCCGATCGAAGGGGAGGAGATCCGTCTGCTGGCGGCGGACGGATCGGTGGCTTACATCCAGGTCTGGGCGGTGCCGATCCTCGACGGCCGGGGACGGTGGTGCGGCGCCCGCGGCCTGTGCCGGGACGTGACGGCCGATCGGCAGCGGCAGCAGGCCCTGGCGCGGGCCCGGCTGCGGCAGCGCGTCCTGGACGACGTGATGCGGGCCATCCGCGACGAGATCGAGCCCGACGGGATGCGCCGCCGGGCGGTGGAAGCGGTCGCCCAGGCGTTGGGGGCGGTCGGATGCGACATCGATGACGGCGGACCGATGCCGGACCGGGTCGTGCTCTGCACCCACGGAACGGCGATCCCCGACGGGTTGTTGCCGGATGTGGCCGCCAGGGCCGGTCTGCCGATCGCCGGCGTCGCCCCGGCCCTGGTCGCCGCCCGCACCGAAGCCGGCCACTGCCTGAGGCGCCCGACCTGGAACTCCGGCCGCTGCAACGGGGCGGTGGCGGTATGGCGTCGAGCCGGCGACCGGCCGTTCGACGAGGAGGAGGCGGAGACCTTCGCCGCCGTGGCCGCCCAGTTGGGCGTCGGTATGGCGCAGGCGGATGCCATCACCCGCTTCCAGCACCTGGCCGAGCGCGACGGCCTGTCGGGTGTCTACAACCGGCGGACGTTCCGGGACAAGCTCGCCGCCATGCTGACGGCCGCCCCGGCCGGGGGCGCGCTGCTCTATCTCGACGTCGACAACTTCAAGTCGGTCAACGATCGGCTCGGGCACCAGGCCGGCGACGCGTTGATCAGGATCGTCGCCGAACGGCTGCAGGCCAAGGCGGTCGAGACCGCGGGGATGGCCGGGCGGATGGGCGGGGACGAGTTCGTGCTGTGGATCCCCGATCCGGCCGACCGCGGCGACGCCGTCGCCCGCGACCTGACCCGAGCGGATCCCGCCATGGCCGAGATGACGCGCCAGGCCGGGATCGCGGTTGCCCTGTCGGTCGGCCTGACGGATTGGCGGGGTCGCGCGGACACGCTGGATGCGCTGATCGCGCGCGCGGACGGCGCCATGTACCGGGCCAAGGGCCTCGCCAAACAGCAGGGCAGGGCCGGCGGGTTGTGGATCGACCGCCAGTGCGAGACCGGCACCCAAGGCAGACAGCCGTGACCGTCGTCGAGGATTGGGCCGAGTCAGCACCGCTCGACTACGAAGCCGCCAAGGCCCTGGCCCGGCATACCGATGCGGCCGTCCGGCGCCTGCTCGCCGCCCGCCGGGACGCGATGCCGGAGATCCTGTTCTTCCTCGCCGCCGATCGGGATCGGACGGTGCGGGCGGCGGCGGCCGGCAATCCGGCCACGCCGAAGCGGACCGACCTGTTGCTGGCGACCGACCCCGAAGAGGCCGTGCGGTCCGAGCTGGTCGGCAAGATCGTCGATCACCTGCCGGCCAACGGCACCCCGCCCAAGCCGATCGAGACGATCGTGGTCGACGTGCTGAAGCGGCTGTCGGCCGATCCGTCGCCGTCGATCCGGCGTCTGTTGTCCGAAGCCGTCCGCGAACTCGAACAAGCACCCAGATCGGTGGTCCTCGATCTCGCCCGGGACCGGGCGGACGAGGTGGCCGAGCCGGTCTTGCGGCATTCTCCCCAACTGGGTGCGGACGACCTGATCGATCTGGTGGAGGAGGGGCGCAGCAGCCGGCAGCTCCGCGCCATCGCCGCGCGGGACAATCTGCCCGGTTCCGTCGCCGCGGCGATCGTCGCCCGGGACGACGTCGACGCCACGGCGGCGTTGCTGGGCAACGCGTCGGCCCAGATCCGCGAGGACACCCTCGATCGCATCCTCGACCTGGCGCCGGACCGGCCGGCCTGGCATCGCCCGCTGGTCTACCGGCCGACCCTGCCGGGCAGTGCGGTCAAGCGGCTGTCGGAGTTCGTGGCCCGGTCGCTGCTGGAGAACCTCGCCGCCCGCGCCGATCTGCCCGCAGAGGTCCGCGCCGACGTTCAGGCGACGACCGCGCACCGGTTCGGACCGACGACCGATCCGGTCGACGTCACCGTTCTGCCGGTCACGGCGGATACCGATGCGGAAGATCCCGAAGACGCGGAAGAGGCGGCGGCCGCCGGGTCCGGCCGGGGGCAACTGGTCGACATCCTGGATACCGATGCCGGTGCGGACCCGACTGCGGAAGAACCGTCGAAGGCTTCGTTCGGGGGGGCCGACGCGGCCGCTGCCGCTGCCCGGGCCGGCACGCTGACCGAAAACGATATCGACGATGCCATCTTCGGCGGGGATCGGGCCTATGCGGTGGCGGGTCTCGCGGCGAAGATCGGAACGGACGCTTCGGTGGTGGAATCGATCCTGCGGTCGCAGAGCCCGCGTTCGGTCACCGCCCTGGTCTGGCGCGCGGGCATGAGCATGCGGCTGGCGATGAAGGTGCAGCTCCAGCTCGCGCGCATCCCCAGCCGGTCCGTCCTGAACGCCCGGGACGGCACGGCGTTCCCGATGTCCGACACGCAGATGCGGGAGCAGCTCAGCATGTTCGGGGTATAGCCGGCCGCCCGGCCATGCCCGCGGCGATTGTCCGATGCCCGTGACCATGGTGTAAGCTCGACCGCATGACGGTCGCCGGTCCGGCGGCCGGTCCCGTCCGATCACCCGTTCGAGGGCAATGATGGCCGTGCCTGACGCCTCCGCCGTGCCGCCCCAGCCCAAGCGGCTGTCCGACTACGCCCCGCCGGCGTTCATCGTCGATACCGTGGACCTGGTGTTCGACCTCGATCCGACGACCACGCGGGTCAAGGCGCGACTGGGGCTGCGGCGCAATCCTGCGCCGGGGCTCGATCCCCGCGCGCCCTGCCGGCTGGACGGCGACGGGTTGACCCTGGTCGGGCTGGAGATCGACGGCGCCCCGCCCGAACAGGGCCAGGTCGCCATGCGCCCGGACGGGCTGATCATCGACGGCCTGCCACAGGCCTGCACGCTCGACATCGAAACGGAGATCGGTCCCGCGACCAACACGGCCCTGTCCGGACTGTACGAATCCGGCGGCAACCTCACCACCCAGTGCGAGCCCGAAGGGTTCCGGCGGATCACCTATTTCCCCGACCGGCCGGACGTGCTGGCGCGCTACACCGTGACCTTGCTGGCCGACCGGCAGCGCTTCCCGGTCCTGCTGTCGAACGGCAACCGGGTCGACGCGGGCGAGACCGGGGACGGCCGGCACTGGGCCAAATGGGTCGATCCGTTCCCCAAGCCGTCCTATCTGTTCGCGCTCGTCGCCGGGGACCTCGAAGCGGTGCGGGACCGGTTCGTCACCCGGTCGGGCCGGGCGGTGGAACTGGCGATCTACGTCCGCGCCCCCGACCTCGACAAATGCGATCACGCCATGGAGAGCCTGAAGGCATCCATGCGCTGGGACGAGGCGGTCTTCGGCCTCGAATACGATCTCGACATCTTCAACATCGTCGCCGTGTCCGACTTCAACATGGGCGCGATGGAGAACAAGAGCCTGAACATCTTCAATACCGCCCTGGTGCTGGCCAAGCCGGAGACCGCGACGGATACCGACTATCACCGGATCGAAAGCGTCGTCGCGCACGAGTATTTCCACAACTGGACCGGCAACCGGATCACCTGCCGGGACTGGTTCCAGCTCACCCTCAAGGAAGGGCTGACCGTCTTCCGCGACCAGTTGTTCAGCGCCGACCAGGGCGATCCGACGGTGCAGCGGATCGTCGATGTCAGGCGGCTCAGGGCGGCCCAGTTCCCCGAGGATCAGGGGCCGCTCGCCCACCCGATCCGACCCGAAAGCTATATCGAGATCAACAACTTCTACACCCCGACCGTGTACGAGAAGGGGGCGGAGGTGATCCGCATGATCCACACCCTGCTGGGTCATGACCGGTTCATGGACGGCATGCGGCTGTATGTGGAGCGGCACGACGGCCAGGCGGTGACGTGCGAAGACTTCGTCGCCGCGATGGAGGATGCGGGCCCTGTCGACCTGACCGCCTTCAGAACCTGGTATCGTCAGGCCGGGACCCCGACGCTGACGGTGTCGGACGCCTATGACGCCGCGGCCGGAACCTACCGGCTGCACCTGCGGCAGACCACGCCGCCGACGCCGGGCCAGCCGGACAAGGACCCCGTCGTCCTGCCGATCCGCTTAGGCCTGGTCGGGCTCGGCGGCGGTGTGCTTGCCGTCACCCCGGACGGCGACGAGGAGACGGTCATCGTCCTGGATCGGGCCGAAACGGTCGTGGAGGTCGGCGGCCTGACCGAGCGCCCGGTGCCGTCGCTGCTGCGCGGCTTCTCCGCTCCGGTCAGGGTCGACGGCCTCGGCCGGGACGCCCTGGAGGTGCTGTTCGCCTACGACCCCGATCCGTTCGGCCGCTGGGAAGCCGGCCAGCAACTGGCCACGGATCTGCTGCTGGAGATGGTCGCGACGCTGCAGGACGGCGGGCAGCCGGCCTTGTCCGACCGGTTCGTCGAGGCGTTCGCCCGTACCCTGGCCGACGATCGGCTGGCCCCCGCCCTGAAGGCGGAGGCCCTGGCCCTGCCGGGGGAGGATTTCCTGGCCGACCGGATGGCCGTCGCCGACCCGGTCGCCATCTTTCGGGTCCGCGATCTCGCCCGGCGGACGATCGCCACCCGTCTCCGCGAGGCGCTGGCCGCCGCCTACGACGCCATGACCGACCGGGGACCCTTCCGCAAGGACGGGGCCGCGGTCGGACGGCGCGCGCTCAAGAACCTCTGTCTGGGTCTGCTGGGCACGCTGACCGACGATGCCGAGGCGATGGCCCTGGTCGACGGCCAGATGGCCCGGGCGGACAACATGACGGATTCGCTGGCGGCGCTGGCGATCCTCAACCACCAGGACCGGCCGGAACGGGCCGAGGCCTTGGCCGGGTTCTACGACCGCTGGCGGGAGGAGGCGCTGGTGATCGACAAGTGGTTCAGCCTCCAGGCGGCGACCCGGCGCCCGGCCGCGCTGGCGGAGGTCGAGGCGCTGCTGGGCCATCCGGACTTCACCTTGCGCAATCCCAACCGGGTGAGGGCGCTGGTCGGCGGCTTCGCCGGAGGCAACCCGCTGCACTTCCACGACGCCGGCGGGTCGGGCTATGCGTTCCTGGCCGATCAGGTCTTGGCGCTCGATCCCCTGAACCCGCAGATGGCGGCCCGGCTGCTGACCCCGCTGGGGCGTTGGCGCCGGGTCGACGCGTCGCGGCAAGCGCTGATGACGGCGCAGTTGAGCCGGATCCTGGCCGCGCCGGACCTGTCGCGCGACAGCTACGAGATCGCCAGCAAGAGCCTGGAGCAAGATGACTGAGGGGTGACCCACCCTCCTGCCTGCCTCTTGCTCTCAAAGGTGAGGCGGTGCCCGCGATGCCGGCGGGCGGTTCAGCCGAACCGCTTGGTCACCGGCATGCGGATCGGCCCCTCGGCCCGGCCGTTGACGAACTGATCGACGAAGGGATTGCCGCTGTCGCCGACCGTATCGGCCGGGCCCGACCAGATGATCCGGCCCTCGTGGATCATGGCGATGCGATCGGCGATCTTGCGGGCGCTGGCCATGTCATGGGTGATCGACAGGGCGGTCGCACCGAGCTTCTTGACGCAGCTTACGATCAACTCGTTGATCACGTCGCCCATGATCGGGTCGAGCCCGGTCGTCGGCTCGTCGAAGAAGATGATCTCCGGCTCGGCGGCGATCGCGCGGGCCAGGGCCACCCGCTTCTGCATCCCGCCCGACAGCTCGACCGGCATCAGCTCCGCCACCTCGGGCCGGAGGCCGACCGCCGCCAGCTTCTCCGGGGCGGCGGCCCGGGCCTGCTTGCGGGTCAGCACGCCGCGCTGGATCAGCGCGAACGTCACGTTCTCCCAGACCGGCAGGCTGTCGAACAAGGCGGCCCCCTGGAACAGCATCCCGAACTGGCGGAGCAGGACCGTCCGGTCCGATCCGGACAGGCGGGTCGTCTCCCGGCCGTCGACCCGGATGCTGCCGCCGTCGGGCTGCAGCAGGCCCAGGATGCATTTCAGCATCACCGACTTGCCGGTACCCGAGCCGCCGATCACGACGACGGATTCGCCCCGGCCGACCGACAGGTCGAGCCCGCGCAGCACCTGCTTGCCGTCGAACCCCTTGGTGACCCCGCTGAGGGCGAGTTTCGGCGGTGCGGCATCGGGGTTCATGAGAAGAACAGGTCCGTCATCACGTAGTTGGACAACAGGATCAGGATCGATGCGGACACCACGGCATTGGTCGTCGCCCGGCCCACGCCCTGGGCGCCGCCCCGGCTCTGATAGCCCTGGTAGCAGCCCATCAGCGCCACCAGCAGACCGAACACCGCCGCCTTGATCAGACCCGAGATCACGTCGATCGGCTCCAGGAACTCCCAGGTCGCCCGAAGATAGCTCGCCGGGTTGAAGTCCAGCAGATAGACCCCGACCACGAAGCCGCCGAACACCCCGATCACGTCGGCGATCAGCACCAGGACCGGCAGCATCGCCACGCCGGCGATCAGGCGGGGCACGACCAGATACTTGATCGGATTGGTCGACAGCGTGGTCAGGGCGTCGACCTGCTCGGTCACCCGCATCGTGCCGATCTCCGCGGCCATCGACGCACCGATGCGCCCGGCCACCATCAACCCCGCCAGGACCGGCCCCAGCTCCCGCGTGACCGACAGCACCACCACCGTGGCCACCGCGCCCTCGGCATTGAACCGGGCAAAGCCGGTATAGCTCTGCAACGCCAGCACCATGCCGGTGAACAGCGCGGTCATGCCCACCACCGGCAGCGAGAAGTAGCCGATCTCGACGATCTGCCGGGCCAGTTGTCGGACATGGATCGGCGGGCGCAGGCAATGCGACAGCGCCGAGGCGGCAAACAGGCTGATCCGGCCGATGGCAGCGACGAACTCCAAAAACGCGTGGCCGACCGCGGTTACGAACCCCATGGATGCATCGTCGTTCTAGGTGCCGTGGCGGAGGATACCGCCCCGTCCAGATATATCCTTTTGTACCGCGATCCCAAGCCCGTCAGCACCTCGTACCCGATCGTTCCGGCCTCTCGGGCGACGTCGTCGACCGTGCGGTGCGGGCCGATCAGCGTGGCGTAGGCGGGCGGGCGCAGCGCCGCCTCGGGGATGGCGGTCACGTCGATGGTCAACAGGTCCATGCTGACGCGGCCGACGATCGGGGCGGGATGGTCACCGATCATCGCCGTACCGGTGCCGGACAGGCAGCGCATGTAGCCGTCGGCATAGCCGACCGGCAGAGTGGCGATGCGGCTTTCCCGCGTCACGGCATGGGTCGCGCCATAGCCGACCGTCGCGCCGGCCGGCACGGTCCGGACCTGCAGGATCGGCGCGTCGAGCCGGACCACCTGGCGCATCGGATTGCCCCGCCCGGGTATGGGGTTGACACCGTACAGCGCACTGCCCGGCCGCACCAGGTCGTACGGCCTGACCCCGGCACGGAACACCCCCGGGGAGTTCGCCAGGCTCAGCGCGGCGGCCGGTAGGGCCGTCACCGCATCGGCGAACCGGGCCGTCTGGGCCGCCGTCAGCGGGTTCTCCGCCTCGTCGGCCACGGCGAGATGGGACAGGTAGGCCTGGATGTCGAGGCCATCGAGCCGGCCCGGCTGTGCGGCCAGCGCGGCCAGTTCCCCGTCGTCGAGCCCGAGCCGGCTCATGCCCGTGTCGATATGGATGAAGGCGGGCTGCCGGCTGCCGCCGGCCGCTTCCCGCCAGCGGTCGATCTCGGAGAGCTGGTTGAGCACCGGGGTCAGCCGGTGCTCCCGGAACGGGGCGACCTCGTCCTCGGCGATGCCGTTGAGGACGCCGATCCGGGCCTCCGCCAGCACCGCGCGCAGCCCGATCCCCTCGGACAGATGGGCGACGAAGAAGGTGCGCGCGCCCGCCCGCCACAGGCAGGGGGCGACCTCGGCAACCCCGAGACCGTAGGCGTCGGCCTTGACCACCCCGGCCACCTCCGCCCCGGCCGCTTCGGCCCGCAGCCGGGCGTAGTTGGCGGCGATGGCGCCGAGATCGACGGTCAGGATGGCGGCGTGGCCGGTCACGGCACGGGCCTTTGGACGACGGAACGGAGGGCGGCCTGAGTGGTGCTAGATCATCCTGCGGTCAGATGGACTCATCTGAACGCAGATAAGATGATCTAGTTTAAAGAGTTAGAGCATCTTATCTGCGTCCGTTCGGACGCAGGATGCTCTAGAACGGCGTTTCGGTGAACCGGGCCTCCAGGCTCGAGAAGCGGGTGTACATGCCCTCGAACTTCAGCCGCACGGTGCCGGTCGGCCCGTGCCGCTGCTTGCCGACGATCACCTCGGCGAGGTTGTTGACCCGGGCCATCTCTTCCTGCCAGGCCGCGTGTTCCGGGGTGTCGAGCGAGGGCTCCCGCTTGCTGACGTAGTACGCTTCACGGAACACGAACATGACGACGTCGGCATCCTGCTCGATCGAGCCCGATTCGCGCAGGTCGGCGAGCTGCGGGCGCTTGTCCTCCCGCTGCTCGACCGCCCGGGAAAGCTGGGACAGGGCCAGCACCGGCACGTCCAGATCCTTGGCCACCATCTTGAGCCCGCGGGTGATCTCCGAGATCTCCTGGACGCGGTTGTCGGTCCGCTGCGAGCCGCCGGGCCGCATCAACTGCAGATAGTCGACCACGATCAGGCCCAGCCCGTGCTGGCGCTTGAGCCGGAGAGCCCGGGTCTTGAGCTGGGTGATGGTGAGACCCGCGGTATCGTCGACGAACAGGGGCAGCCCGGCCAGTTCGGCGGCGGCTTCGGCGATCCGGGGGAAGTCGGCGCGGCTGAGCGTGCCCTTGCGGATCTCGTCCGAACTCACCTCCGCGCGGTCGGCCAGGACCCGGGTGGCGAGCTGCTCGGACGACATCTCCAGGGAGAAGAACGCGACCTTCGCCCCTTCCTTGCTGTCGGTTTCGAGATAGCGCTGGGCGGCGTTGAAGGCCATGTTCGTGGCCAGGGCGGTCTTCCCCATCGCCGGCCGGCCGGCCAGGATCAACAGGTCGGAGCGCTGCAGCCCCCCCAGCGTCCGGTCGAGGTCGACCAGGCCCGTGGTGCAGCCGGTCAGCGGGGTGTCCCGCATCATCGCCCGGTTGGCGCTCTCCAGCGCGCTGCCGACCGCGGCGTGGAAGCTTATGAACCCGTCGCCGAGCTCCCCCTCCTCGGCGAGGCGGTAGAGCTTCTCTTCGGCCGTTTGGATCTGTTCGGTCGCCGAGTGCTCCGGGGCCGGATCGTAGGCCTCGGTCACCGTCTCCTCGCCCAGCCGGATCAACTGCCGGCGGAGATAGAGCTCATAGACCGTGTGGCCGTATTCCCGCGCATTGACCACGCTGATCACGCTGGCGGCCAGGTCGATCAGGTAGCGGGCGCCGCCGATCTCCGCCAGGTCGCCATCGCGCTCGAAATAGGTCTTCAGCGTCAGCGGATCCGCCAGCCGGCCCTTGTCCCGATAGGTCAGGCAGGCTTCGAAGATGCGGGCATGCGCGGGGAAGAAGAAATGCTCGGGACGGAGGAACTCGACCACCTTGTCGATGGCGTCGTTGTTGATCAGGATCGCCCCCAGCAAAGCCTTCTCGGCGTCCTCATTGGCCGGGAGCCGGCGGTAGCCGGGGGCGCCGACGAGCCCCGGCCCGGCGGGCAGATCGGAAGGCAGATGCGTGTCCATCCCGTCATCCTAACAGAGCCGGCCGGCCCGCCCACACCGGGGTCGCCGACCGCGGTTCCGACGGTGCAAGGGAAATGGGGATAGCTGTTGGCGACTCTGTGGACAAACCGGGTCGTACCTAAAGAATCAGCACGTTATCGTGGGATTATGGCAGCGGGTGCGGGTGTCGGCGTGCCGCCTCGGAAACGGTGACGCCCCGCCGTCGGAATACGGGCGGGGCGTCTGGCGTCCGGTCGGACGGCGGGTGGCGAGGGGCGAATCAGATCCTGTCGCCGTCGGCCTCTTCGCCCTCGTCCTCATCCTCGTCGTCCGTGGCCAGGGCGCGCGCCCGCGCCTCGGCTTCCGCGGCTTCCCGGGCGATCTCCTCGGCCTCCAGGATCTCCGAGGTGATCATGCCGCCGCGCTCGTCCTGCATGGCGGCTTCGTCTTCGGAGCGCGCGACGTTGACGGTGATGGTGGCGGCCACCTCGGGGTGCAGCCGGACCTTCAGGTCGAACAGGCCCAGGGTCTTGATCGGCGTGTCGATCGAGATCTGGCCCCGGGACACGGTGAAGCCGGCTTCGGTCAGCAGGTCCGCCACGTCGCGCGCGGTCACCGAACCATAGAGCTGGCCGCTGGCCCCGGCCGAGCGCAGGGCGACCACCTTGGTGCCGCCCAGCTTGCCGGCGACGGCCTGGGCGTCGGTCTTGCGTTCGAGGTTCTGGGCCTCGAACTGGGCGCGCCGGCTGTCGAAATAGGCCAGATTGGCCTTGGTGGCGCGCAGCGCCTTTTTCTGCGGCAGCAGGTAGTTGCGGGCGTAGCCGGGGCGGACCTTCACGACGTCGCCCATCTGGCCGAGTTTCTCGACCCGCTCCATCAGGATGATTTCCATCTCAACTCACTCCTTTCGTCTGTCTTGTCGTTCGTTTGGGGCGGGCCCGGCAGTCCCTCAAAAGGCTCCGGATCACCTTGACCTGCGTTCAGACGGACTCATCCGAAGGCAAGCAGGATGCTCTAGGACCTGGACAGGCGCCGGCGCGCTCCCACCCAATGCTCGATGAACCCGAAGACCACGACGACGGCCAGGAACCAAGCATTGGTGATCAGCAGCAGCACGTAGAACAGCGTCAGAAACAGCCAGCCCGACCGCATCCGGCCGGCGAGAACGTGGACGATGCTGACCCCGACCAGGAAGAACGGCACGGACAGGATGATCGCGGCCGTCAGCGCGGCGAACTGCAACTGCCCGCCGAGCATCGCCGCCGCCCCGATCGCCCCGGCCAGGGCGACGTGCATGCCCATGGGCAGGTCGATGTCGCGCATGCGCATGCCCGGCCGCAGGGCCCAGCCGAACCGGGCGAGCGCCCCTTGCGCCAGCGCGGCATTGGCGATCAGGATCAGGGTCCAGCCGGCCAAGGCCGTTCCGGGCAGGATCATCACGAACAGATCGATCATGGACCACAGATCGCCCATCGGAACCTGCCCGGCCGCCATCGCCGTCAGCATCCGGGCCAACTGGTCCCGCAGCAGCGTCATCAGCCCGCCGTCGACGCCGCCGGTCAGCAGCAGCATCACGGCGAACACCGCAATGCCGTACCCCGCCAGCCAGACCAGCGTCAGCCCCGGCGGGAACCATGCCGTCCCGCCTGCCCCGTCGGGCCGGTTGCGCAGCACCAGCCAGCCGATCAGCCCCGGCGGGCCGGCCACCATCATCAGATAGCCCAGGGCGGTTTCCACCCCGCCGATCAGCCCGACCAGCAGCGTACCGGCGGCGCCCGCGATCGTCGCCCCCGGCACGGCCAGGGCCAGCGCCGCCGCGAACAGCGGCAGGCTCGCCATCAGCGTGAAGATCACAGCCCCGATCGATCCCGTCACCAGGGACAGGAAGAACAGGCCGCTGACCAGGCCCGCACCGGCGCTGAAGAGGATCGGCTTGAGCATCGCATGATCGCCGCAAGAGCCCCTGCCGCCCGCCCGCGGGTCCCTTGCCCGGGACCCCCGAAGCGGCCGAGCGGGGACCGCCGGCGCCGTTTCCCGGGCCTACTTCACCACATAGGGCAGCAGCGAAAGCTGGCGCGCGCGCTTGATCGCCCGGGCCAGTTCGCGCTGCTTCTTGGCCGATACGGCCGTGATGCGCGAGGGGACGATCTTGCCCCGCTCGGAGACGTAGCGGCTCAGCAGCTTGATGTCCTTGTAGTCGATCTTGGGCGCGCTGGCGCCGGAGAACGGGCAGGTCTTCCGACGGCGGAAGAACGGACGACGGGGAGGCACGGCCATCCTGGTCACTCCTTAGAGACTCACGGGGTCAGGAAACGCACGATCACGCTGTGCTTCGGGGCGCATCGCGCCAAGTACACCAACGGGATCGATCCTAAGCGGTCGGAGCGGCGTGTCGGCACCGTTTCCGGCGCCGGGGGCTCCGGGGGGTAGGTGGTCAACCGTCGGTGCTTGCGGGCGCACGCTCCCGCCGCTCGCCCCGGTCCGGCCGATCCCCGCGGTCGCCCCTGTCGCCCCGATCCCCGCGATCGCCTCGGTCCCCACGGTCGCCGCGATCACCCCGGCGTCCGCCGCGATCGCCACCGCGCCGCTCCTCGCGACCCTTGTTCTGCAGGATCATCGATTCGCCTTCTTCCAGCGCGTCGACCTTGACGATGAGTTCCCGCAGCACGTCCTCATGCAGGCCCATCTGACGCTTCATCTCCTGGACCGCCGAGGCCGGAGCGTCGATGTTCAGCAAGCCGTAATGGGCCTTGCGGTTCTTCTTGACCCGATAGGCCAGGCTGCGCAGGCCCCAATACTCGACCTTGGGCACGTCCCCGCCCTGTTCCTTGATGATGGAGCTGAAATGCTCGATCAACCCTTGCGCGGCGGACGCGGGAATGTCCTGTCGTGCGAGGAACACGCACTCGTAATAGGCCACGATGTCATCTCCCTATGGCTGTTCGCGGCACGGTGCTGGACCCGGTCCGGACCAGGTCCGACGCACGGCCCATGCCGGACCACCATAGCCAAAGCCGCCCGGGGCGGAGCCCCAAGCGACCACCGGCTTGGCGAGACGGCAGACGGGACCGGCGGTCGGACCGACCCGGTTGGCCGGCCAGCGCGCCGTGCCTAGCCGACGGGCGGGCGCCCGGCGGCAAGGAGGACCTCACCTGTGTGAGGCAGGCCGAAGGTAGCACGGTCCGGGGCTTTCGCAAGCGCGATGGCGGTCCGCACGGCTGCTTTGCTTGACAGGCGGTCGCACCGCACTAAACAGCGGGACGCTGCATCGCGGCCGCGGGCGGGCGAGCCCGGGCGGCGCGATCCGTTCCCACCGCCGTGCTGATCTCCATGACCCCGACACGCACATTCGTCTTCCCCGGCCAGGGCAGCCAATCCATCGGCATGGGCAAGGAGCTGGCGGACGGATCGCCGGCGGCCCGCGAGGTGTTCGAGGCGGTCGACGACGCGCTCGGCCAGGACCTGTCCGGGCTGATGTTCGAAGGCGATGCGGACACCCTGACCCTGACGGAGAACGCCCAGCCCGCCCTGATGGCGGTGTCGATGGCCGTCCTGGCGGTGATGCGCGACCGGCTGGGGCGGGACCTCGGCGGTCTGTGCGCGTATGTCGCCGGCCACAGCCTGGGCGAGTACGCCGCCCTGACCGCGGCGGGGGCGCTGACCGTGGCCGACGCCGCCCGGCTGCTTCGGCGCCGCGGGCGGGCGATGCAGCGGGCGGTGCCGGTCGGCGACGGCGCGATGGCCGCCCTGTTGGGTCTCGATCCCGCAGCCGCCGCGGCGGTGGCACAGGCCGCAGCCGCCGACACCGATGCGGTCTGCGCCATCGCCAACGACAATGCCGACGGCCAGGTCGTGGTCAGCGGTCACACGCAAGCGGTGGAGCGCGCCGTCGCCCTGGCGGCCGAGCGCGGGGCCAGGCGGTCGGTCCTGCTGCCGGTCAGCGCCCCGTTCCATTGCCGCCTGATGCAGCCGGCCGCCGATGAGATGGCCGAGGCGCTGGCGGATGTGGCGATCGGGTCGCCGGTGGTCCCGCTCGTCAGCAACGTCCTGGCCGGCCCGGTCGGCGAGCCCGATCGGATCCGGGAGCTGCTGGTCAGCCAGGTGACCGGTATGGTCCGCTGGCGGGAGAGCGTGACGTGGCTGGCGGGACAGGGCGTGACCGAGCTGGTCGAGGTCGGGGCCGGCCGGGTCCTGAGCGGTCTGGCGCGGCGGATCGACCGGTCTCTTGTGGCGGTGCCGGTCAATACCCTGGCCGATATCGACGGTTTCGCGGCCAGGCTGGACGGCTGATCCGCCCAGCTGGCCGGCCGCCGGCAACCGTCTCCTCCATGCGTGAAAGGGACAGCGCGCCTGGGCCTCATTGAAGCTAGGTAAGCTACAGTCTTCTCCATGCGCGAAAGGGATAGCGATCGATGTTTGATTTGACCGGCAAAGGGGCCCTGGTGACCGGAGCGTCCGGGGAGATCGGCGGGGCGATCGCGACCCGGCTGCACGCCGCCGGCGCCACGGTCGCCCTGTCCGGTACCAAGGTCGAGAAGCTCCAGGCGCTGGCCGACCGGCTCGGCGATCGCGTGCACGTCGCGCCGGGCGATCTCTCCACCGCCGACGGTGCGGCCGCGGTGGCCAGGACGGCCGAGGCGGCCATGGGGCAGGTCGATATCCTGGTCAACAATGCCGGCATGACCCGGGACGGCCTGGCGGCCCGGATGAAGGACGAGGAGTTCCAGTCGGTCCTGGAGGTCAATCTGGTCGCCGCCTTCCGGCTCGCCCGTGCGGTGATGCGGGGGATGATGAAGCGCCGGTCGGGGCGGATCATCGGCATCACGTCGGTGGTCGGCTTCACCGGCAATGCGGGCCAGGCCAACTACGCCGCGTCGAAGGCCGGCATGGTGGGGATGAGCAAGGCCCTCGCCCATGAGCTGGCCGGCCGCGGCGTGACGGTGAACTGCGTCGCCCCGGGCTTCGTCACCTCGACCATGACCGATGCGCTCAAGGACCAGCAAAGGCAGAAGCTGCTGGACGCGATCCCGCTCGGCCGCATGGGCACGGGCGACGACATCGCCGCCGCGGTGGTCTACCTCGCCAGCGACGCGGCCGGCTACGTCACGGGACAGACCATCCATGTCAATGGCGGGATGGCGATGGTCTGAGCGGCCTCGGCCCCCCCGCCACACCGCCCGGACACGGACCCGGGGCATGGCTGGCCAGCCCCATTCGGACGTGATAAGGGACGTCGCTCGACTATCCGGTCCCGCGAGCGGCGGCGCACAGAGGACCGTCAATCCCACATGACATCAACAGTGGTTCGGAAAGGTCTCATCCGATGAGTGACATTGCCACGCGCGTGAAGAAGATCGTTGTCGATCATCTCGGCGTTGAAGAGGACAAAGTGACCGACAAGGCCGCCTTCATCGACGATCTCGGCGCGGACAGCCTGGACACCGTCGAACTGGTCATGGCGTTCGAGGAGGAGTTCGGTGTCGAGATCCCCGACGATGCCGCCGAGAAGATCCAGACCGTCGGCGACGCGATCGCGTTTCTCAGCGGGGCGGCGTCCTGACCCTGTCGGCCGGCGAAAGGTCCGTATCCGTGTCGCCCGCCGGACCCCGCCGTCGGGTTCCGGTGCCGATGGGCGCCTCGACGAGCGCCGGGCGGTTGCCCGGCGTTTCGCATCATAAGGGGGACCGCCATGAAGTTGCCTTCATTGGCGGCAACCCCGGCAACCCGATCCACCCGATCGGCCGGTGCGGCGGCGTGCCGGGTCCGGTGGGTGTCGAAACAAGCGGTTTCTCTTAGGGATTCGGGATGAACGGTATGCGTCGGGTGGTGGTCACCGGCATGGGCGTGTTGTCGCCACTGGCGGCCGGTCGCGAGGCAACGTGGCAGCGTCTGCTGGCCGGACAGTCCGGCATCGGCGCGATCACCTTGTTCGATGCGTCGGATCTGCCCGCCCGCATCGCCGGCGAGATCCCGCGCGGCACCGGCGACGATGCCGCCGCGCGCGGCCTGTTCGATGCCGACCGGACCCTGCCGAAGAAGGATCAGCGCAAGAACGACGACTTCATCCTGTACGCCGTCGCCGCGGCCGACGAAGCGGTCGCCGACTCCGGCTGGCAGCCGCCCGACGACGAGGCGCGGGAGCGCACCGGGGTGATGATCGGCTCCGGCATCGGGGGGTTGAAGACGATCGCCGAGAGCGAGGTGGTCGTGCGGGACCAGGGCCCGCGCCGGCTGTCGCCGTTCTTCATCCCGTCGGCCCTGATCAACCTGGCATCGGGTCAGGTGTCGATCCGGCATGGCTTCCGCGGCCCCAACCACGCCGTGGTGACCGCGTGTTCGACCGGGGCCCATGCGATCGGCGACGCGGCCCGGCTGATCGCGCTCGACGATGCCGACGTGATGGTGGCCGGCGGTGCCGAGGCGGCGATCTGCCGGCTGGGTGTGGCGGGCTTCGCTTCGGCCCGGGCCTTGTCGACCCGGTACAACGACAGCCCCACCGCGGCGTCCCGCCCCTATGACGAGGGCCGGGACGGTTTCGTGATGGGCGAGGGGGCCGGGGTGGTCGTGCTGGAGGAGTACGAGCACGCCAAGCGCCGCGGCGCCAGGGTCTACGCCGAGGCGGTCGGTTACGGCCTGTCCGGGGACGCCTACCACATCACCGCCCCGGCCGAGGACGGCAATGGCGGTTTCCGGTCGATGCGGGCGGCGCTCAAGCGATCCGGGCTGTCGACCTCGGATATCGATTACGTCAACGCCCACGGGACCTCGACGCCCAAGGGGGACGAGATCGAACTCGGGGCGGTGCGGCGGCTGTTCGCGGCCGACCTGGCCGGCATGTCGATGTCGTCGACCAAATCCGCGATCGGTCACCTGCTGGGGGCGGCCGGGGCGGTCGAGGCCGTGTTCTCGATCCTGGCGATCCGCGATCAGGTGGTCCCGCCGACCTTGAACCTGGAAAGCCCGTCGCCGAGCTGCGCCGGGGTGGATCTGGTTCCCCGTCAGGCGCGGGAACGCCCGGTGCGGGCGGTCCTGTCGAACAGCTTCGGGTTCGGCGGCACCAACGCGTCGCTGATCTTCACGGCCGTGGACTGAGCGGTCCCGGCAGGACCGTCTGCGATGATCCGGCTGCTGTCCCTTATCCACACGTTGATCGCCCTGGCGGTCGTGATCGCGGGCGGGGCGGCGATCTACGGGGTGTCGCAGTTTCGCGGCGCCGGCCCGCTCGACGAGCGGACGGTGGTCGTCATCCCCCGGGGAACCGGGGTGAGCGGCATCGCGGCGCTGCTGGAGCGGTCGGGGGTGATCGCCAGCGCGGAGCTGTTCCGGATCGGCGTGCTGATCGGGGGGGCGGACCGGGCGCTGCAGGCCGGCGAGTTCGCCTTTCCCGCCGGTGTCAGCGCCGAACAGGCGATGCGGATCCTGCAGGCCGGCCGCACCGTGTCCTACAGCGTCACGATCCCCGAGGGCCTGACCTCGCGGGAAGTGGTGGAGCGCTTGCGGGACGATCCGGTCCTGACCGGCGCGATCGAGACGGTGCCGCCGCAGGGCGCCTTGCTGCCGGAGACCTATGCCTTCACCCGCGGGGATACCCGGCAGTCGGTCCTGGACCGGATGCGGGCCGCGATGGACCGCACGGTGGCCGAGCTGTGGGAGGACCGGGCCGCCGACCTGCCGTTCGACACGCCGGAACAGGCGGTCACCCTGGCCTCGATCGTGGAGAAGGAGACCGGTGTCGCCGGCGAGCGGTCCCTGGTCGCCGGCGTGTTCGTCAACCGGTTGCGGATCGACATGCCGCTGCAGTCCGATCCGACCGTGATCTTCGCCTTGACCGAAGGGCAACGGCCGCTCGGCCGCCAGCTCCTGCGTAGCGACTGGCGGGTCGAGCACCCCTACAATACCTACCGGAACCGGGGCCTGCCGCCGGGGCCGATCGCCAACCCCGGACGCGAGGCGATCGCCGCGGCCCTAAACCCTGCGGAGACGGAATACTTCTACTTCGTCGCCGACGGCACCGGCGGACACGCCTTCGCCCGCACGTTGGATGAGCACAACCGCAACGTCGCCAACTGGCGCCGCGTGCGGGATCGGTGACCGTCCGGGCCGCGGGGCCGGACTCCCCGTCCGGGGGCGATGCGGGTGAAGCCAGGGCCGATCACCGACACCCCGATACCGTCGGCTGCGAGGACACCGCGCCGGGCGGCCCCGATGCCGCTGCCCGCTCCGCTCGGCGGCAGGGTCGAGGGGTTGCGCATCGGTGGGGTGTTCGCCTGCGGTCGCGATCGGTATAAGCCTGCCATCGTCGCCGGGTCGTGACCCACCCGTTCCATCGGCGCGGCCGCGACCCCCTTTGTTCCGCTACGTCAGTGAGCCCGCCGTGTCGACCGCCCCGGCGCCGTCCCCGCATACGATCACCAGCATGACCGGCTTCGCCCGGGCCGAGGGGGTGTGCCGCAGCACCGCCTGGGTCTGGGAGATCCGCTCTGTCAACGCCAAGGCCCTCGACGTCCGGCCCCGCCTGGGGCCGTTCGATCGGCTGGATCCGGCCATCCGAGGGGCGGTCGGCCAGCGCATCAAGCGCGGCTCGCTGTCGGTCTCCCTGTCGGTGTCGCGCACCGAGACGGCCCCGGCGGTGCGGGTCAACCAGGCGATCGCCCTGCAGCTCGTCGATCAGGCCAACGCCTTGCGGGAGCGGCTGGCGCCGGCGGTCCCGCCGCTGAGCCTGGACGGTCTTTTGGCCGTCCGCGGGGTGGTGGAGGCGGTCGATCCCGAAACCGAGGACCCGGAGGCCGGAGCGGCGATCGAGCAGGCCCTGCTGGCCGGCTTCGCACAGGCGCTGTCCGCGCTGGTCCAGGCCCGTGCGGAGGAAGGGGCGCGGCTGGGGGCGGTCCTGGCCGGTTTGCTGGGTCGGATCGAGGGCCTGGTCGGGGCGGCCGCCGACACCGCGGCGACCCAGCCGGCGGCCATCCGTGAGCGACTGCACCGCCAGATCGCCGATCTGCTGGCGGGGTCGACGCCGATGCCCGAGGACCGTCTGGCCCAGGAGGCGGCGCTGCTGGCCAGCCGGGCCGATGTGCGGGAGGAGCTGGACCGCCTGCGGGCCCATATCGCGCAGGCCCGAGATCTGCTCGGGACGGCCGAGCCGATCGGACGCCGGCTCGACTTCCTGTGCCAGGAGTTCAACCGGGAAGCCAACACCCTGTGCGCCAAGTCCTCCGATGTCGCGCTGACCCGCATCGGGCTCGACCTCAAGGCCACGATCGAACAGTTCCGCGAGCAGGTTCAGAACGTGGAGTGACGGCGATGACCGCTCCCCTTCCGACGCCGCCGGCGCCGACACCCGGTCCGGCCGGCGGGATCCCGCGGCGGGGTCTGATGCTGGTCCTGGTGGCACCGTCCGGGGCCGGCAAGACCAGCATCGCCCGGGCGCTCAGGACCTGGGATCCGACCATGGTGTTCTCGGTCTCCGTGACCACCCGGTCGGCCCGGCCGGGGGAGGTCGACGGGGTCGACTACCATTTCATCGACGAGACGGCGTTCGACCGGATGGTGACGGCGGGCGCACTCCTCGAACACGCCACCGTGTTCGGCCGGAAATACGGCACCCCGCGGGCGGAGGTGGAGGCACATCTCGCCGCCGGCCGCGATGTCCTGTTCGACATCGACTGGCAGGGGGCCAAGCAGTTGCAGAAATCCGCGCCGCGCGATTGCGTGTCGCTGTTCATCTTGCCGCCCAGCCGGCACGCGCTGGAACTGCGCTTGCGCAAGCGCGGCCAGGACGACGCGGCGGAGATCGCCAACCGGATGCGGCTGGCCGCCGAGGAGACGGCGCATTGGAACGCGTTCGACTACGTCATCCTGAACAAGGATTTCGCCCATTCGGTCCGGATGGCGCAGTCGATCGTCGAGGCCGAGCGGCTGCGGGTGCACCGCCGCACCGGGCTGGTCCCGATCGCCAACGCGCTGCAGTCGGTCGGCGAGCCCTGACGGCGGCGGGCGTCGGAGCCTCTTATCGACGTTCAGATGAGCCCATCCGAACGCGGGTCGATCTCGCCCGGCGCTCCGGCATGGGCTGCGGCCAGCCGGACATAGCCGCCGACATCGACCGCATCCGCCCGGAGGGTGGGGGCGAGGCCGGCCCGGTCGAGCAGCCGGTCGACGTCGCCGAGCGGCTTGAGGCTGGTGCGCAGCATCTTGCGGCGCTGGCCGAAGGCCGCGGCGGTCACCGCCTCCATCGCCGCGAACGGCACCCGGACCCGGGCCCGGTCGGCGCTGAGGTGCACGACCGTGGAGTCGACCTTGGGCGGCGGGGTGAACGCCCGGGGCGGTAGGGTCAGGCAGGGGCGGACATGGGCGCACCACTGGGTGATCACGCTCAGCCGGCCATAGGCCTTGCTGCCCGGCCGGGCGACCAGCCGGTCCGCCACCTCCTTCTGGAACATCAGGGTCAGCGAACGGTAGCCGTCGACCTGCTTGAGCCAGCCGATCAGAAGCGGTGTCGCGACGTTGTAGGGCAGGTTGGCGATCACGGCGCGCGGTGCCCCGGTCAGCGCCATCGGGTCGACGTCCAGGGCGTCGGCCTCCACCAGGCGCAGACGGCCCGCGGCCGCCGCGGCGAGGTCGGCCAGGGCGGCGAGGCACCGCCGGTCCCGCTCGATGGCGATCACGGCCGTGCAGTCGGTCTCCAGGATCGCGCGGGTCAGCCCGCCGGGGCCCGGCCCGATCTCCACCACATCGAGGCCGGTCAGATCGCCGGCCGCCCGCACGATGCGGCGGGTGAGGTTGAGGTCGAGCAGGAAGTTCTGACCCAGGGCCTTGTGGGCGCCGAGGCCGTGCCGGGCGATCACCTCCCGCAAGGGCGGCAGCGCCGCGAGCCCGGACCGCCCGGGACCGCGCTCAGGCAACCGGAACCTCCGCCCGGCGGGCCGCCAGCGCCCCGGCCAGCCGGATCGCGGCGATCAGGCTGTCCGGCCGGGCGACCCCCTGGCCGGCGATGCCGAACGCCGTGCCGTGGTCGGGCGAGGTGCGGATGAACGGCAGCCCCAGGGTGACGTTGACGCCCTGGTCGAAGTCCAGCGTCTTGGCCGGGATCAGCGCCTGGTCGTGGGTCGGGCACAAGGCGGCGTCGTAGCGCTTGCGGGCGGCCGCGTGGAACAGCGTGTCCGCCGGCACCGGTCCGCGGATGTCGATCCCTTCGGCCTGGAGTGCGGCCACGGCCGGTGCCAGCAGGCTCTGCTCTTCGGTGCCGATCGTCCCGCCCTCCCCGGCATGGGGGTTGAGGCCCGCGAGCACCAGCCGCGGCCGGTCGATCCCGAAATCGCGGCACAGCGCGGCCGCCACGATCCGGGCCCGTTCGACGACGTGATGCGGCGTCAGGGCCGAGGGGACGGCCGAGTACGGGATATGGATGGTCAGCGGCACCACCCGCAGGCTCGGGCCGGCGATCATCATCACCGGCACCGGGGCCGGGCGACCGGTCCCCTCCGCGGTCAGGGCGGCGAGATACTCCGTATGGCCGGGGAAGCGGAAGCCGACGCTGTACAGCACCTGCTTGGCGATCGGATTGGTCACCACGGCCGCCGCGCGACCGCCCAGCGTCAGCCGGACCGCCAGGCGGATGCTGTCCAGGACGGCGGCGGCGGCGTGCGGATCGGGCCGGCCCGGTGCCACCGGGCCGGGCAGGGGCACCGGCACCACCGGCAGGGCGGCGGGGAACAGCTCGGCCGCTTCGTCGATGCCGGCGATCGGCCGGATCGGTGCGGGCCGGCCGATCGCCTCCCCGATCGCGCGCAGCCGGTCGGGATCGTCGAGCACGGCGAACGGCGGCAGGGCGTGCCGCGCCGCCGAGTGCCAGGCATCGATGCTCAGCTCCCCGCCGATACCGGCCGGGTCGCCCATGGTGACGGCCAACGGTTTGACCATGGTCGGTTCACAGCGGCGGGCAGGACGGTACGGGTGGCCGGGCGGTCACAGCCGGACATCGATGAAGGCGGCGTTCCGGAGATCCCGGAGATAGCGTCGCTGCAGCAGGTCGACCCGTTCGTCGAGCAGGGCGTTGGCGATCGCCTCCCGGTCCAGCGCCACGGCATCGGGGGATTGACGGTCGCAGATCATGAACACGATCACGCCTTCGGGCGCGGATTGCGGTGCGGACGGCTCCCCGACCTCCAGGGGGTCGAGCACGCTGCGCAGCGCGCCGGGCAGACTGGCGACGCGGCCGCTGCCGGCGTCGATGCCCGGGGCGTCGAGGCGCTCGGCGACGCGGGCCAGCTCGGGACAGCCGCGGATGCCGGCGGTCTCTTGCCGCAGCAGGGCCACCATCCGGTCGACCAGGGCCTGGGTCGGGGCCTGCGGATAGGCCATCGCCAACCGGCCGAGGCGGACGATCGCTTCGCCGGGGTCGGGGTTGCCGACGGTGCGGCGATCCCGGACGGTCAGAATGTGATAGCCGGACACCGTCCGCACCGGATCGCCGACCGATCCCGGGAGCAGCGTGGGCAGCACCTGATCCAGGGCCGGGGCGAGCTGGCCTTGCGGCACCCAGCCCAGATTGCCGCCCGTCTCCGCGCCCGGGCCGCTGCCGAACTGACGGGCGAGCGATCCGAACGGTGCGCCCGAGCGGATCTGTCCGACGAGCTGCTGGGCGAACTCCCGGGTCTCGGCCTCGCGGTCCGGGCTCGGCACGGGCAGCAGGATCTCGGAGACCAGGTATTCCGGGCGGCCCCTGAGCCGCTGCTGGGCCGCCAGCTCCTCGTCGACATCCTCGTCCCCGATATCGACCGTCGGCAGGATCCGGCGCTGAATGACACCCCGCCACAGCAGTTGCGCTTCGATCTGGCTTTCCAGGGTGGCGGGCGCGACGCCGGAGGTCTGCAGCATGCGGCCGAACTCCGGCACCGTCTGGCCGTTCTGCGCGGCCACGGACTCCATCGCCTGCGCCACGTCGGAGGGGGTGATCGCGACGCCGATCTGGGCGGCTTCCTGGCGTTGCAGCGCCTCGTCGATCAGGGACCGCAACACCTGCTGCAGCACCTGGCGCTGGTTCTCCGGTGTCGGCTGCAGCCCGCCGGCGACCAGCGCGAGCTGCACCCGGCCCTGCACGTCGGACAGCGAGATCACCTCGTCGTTGACGACGGCCGCGATCCGCTCGATCTGCTGAGCTCGGGCGATCGGTGCCGGCAGCGCCAGCAGCCAGGCCAGCGCGATCGCCGCGACGAACCGCGGGCCGTGCCGTAAACCGGTGGCAACCAAGGGAATCATCCGTCCTCCGAATACAGTATCGCCGCGGTGCCGGTCAGCAGCGCGATGCCCGCCGGTGCCCAGGCCGCCAGATGGAGTGGCAACAGATCGGCCATGCCCATGGCCAGGATGACGTCGTTGACCACGAAGAACACGAACCCCGTGATCACGCCGCCGACCGCCATGGCGAGCACCCCGCCGCGCCGGGTCAACCGCCGGGAGAACGCCGCCGCCAGCAGGACCATGCCGGCGAACAGGAACGGCTGCGCGATCATGCTCCAATAGACCGCGACATGGCGGGCGGTGTCGAACCCGCTCTGCTCCTGCACCTCGATATAGGCGGGCATCTGCCAGAACGAGATCTGCAGCGGGTCGCGCACCGAGTTGCGGATGCGTTCTAGGGTCAGGCCCGTCGGCAGCACGAGCTCGGCGTGTTCGACCGGATCGCCGGTGCCGGTCATCACCACGGCGTTGGTCACGACCCAGCGCTCCGGTTCGAGGCGGGCGACCTCCCCGGCGATCCGCCGGCCATACTCGGTCTGGTCGCTGAAGAACCAGAACTGGGGCCGGTGCAGGACCAGGCCGTCGGACTGGTCGACCCGGGCGGCGTTGATGAACTGGTGGCCGTCCGGGGTCTCCTGGCGCATCCACAGCCCGGTGCGGGAGACGCCGAGGGTCAGCGGATCGGCGTCGAGATAGCGCTCGCTGAGTTCCTGGTAGCCGCGCTGCATGTCGGCCACCACCTCCGAATAGGCCAGCAGCTTGAACGCTCCCACCAGCAGCGCCGCGCCGACCAGGGGGGTCAGGATCTGCCACATCGACACCCCCGCCGCCCGGGCGACCACCAGCTCCTGGGTCCGGGACAGCCGCCACATCGCCAGCATGGTCGCGAACAGCAATCCGAAATGGAACAGGCTCTCCAGCGTCGCCGGCAGCTTCAGCAGGGTCATGTACAGCAGGGAGAGCATGCCGAACTCCGCCAACGGCAACCGGCGGACCAGATCGACGAATTCGAACAGGAACACCACGCTGGACAGGATCAGCATGACGATCACGAACCAGAACAGAAACACCCCGGCGAAATACCGGTACAGGCGCCGGGTCGGCATCATGCCACCCCTTCCGTCGCCGGACGGGCCAGGGCCGGCACCCGGCGCTCCCGGCTCGGCCGCGGGGCGACCCGCACCTTCCGGACGCGACCGAACAGCCATGGCCGCATATAGGTCACGGTCAGGCTCAGGATCACCGTGCCGATCGGGATGACGTACAGCAGCGGGACCAGGCCGAGATTGCCGCGGGCCTCGGTGACCAGCACCATCATCGTCGACTGCAGCAGGACCATGCAGCCCACGGCCAGGGCGATGCGTCCGTTC
Source organism: Alphaproteobacteria bacterium (assembly GCA_028281265.1). Lineage (GTDB taxonomy): Bacteria > Pseudomonadota > Alphaproteobacteria > DSM-16000 > Inquilinaceae > JANQKE01. Next base: position 52,983 of record JANQKE010000188.1, read on the forward strand.
TGCCCGCGCCGGGAATGCTCGCCCGTCAGCAGGAACGCGCACGCGATCACGATGAAGCCGATCGCGGTCAGCGGCATCGCCAGCCGCTCGTGGCCGGTGGCGATCATACGGTCGTAGTGCCACATCTGCGCGCTCCAGGTGACGTCGGGGGTCAGCAGCTCCCACACGAACCGGTCGGTGAACTTGAAGGGCAACTCCTCGATCGCCGTCCGGTCGATCGGAACGGTCACCGTGTACTCCCCGAAGAACAGCAGATCCGGGTCGTTCTGACCGTCCCGCATGATCTCCCGGCTGCCGTTGAACAGGGTGAGCAGATAGCGATCCGGCTGCTGACGCAGCCAGCCCTCGCTGGCCGCGACGGTCACCGTCTGACCGTCGGTCCGGGTGTCGTGGATCAGCAGCTCCGACATCAGCCCGTCACTGCGCTGATCCCGGAAATAGATCGTCAGATCGTCGGAGATCGCGTTGAACTGGCCCTCGCGCAGCAGGTACTGCGACAGCCCGGCCGCGATTTCCGCCTGCATCTGGCGCAGCTCCCGGTTGGCCAGCGGGCTCACCCAGCCCTGCAGGACCAGCAGCAGCACGACGATGATCACCCCTAAGGAGATCGCCGGCCAGGCCAGGTTGAACGGTCCGATCCCCGCGGCCCGCATGACCACCAGCTCGCTGTCCATCGCGACGCGGTTGTAGACGAACAGCACCGCCACCGCCGAGCCGATCGGCACGACCGCCTGCAGGAAGTTGGGCAGAGCGAGCAGCAGAAGGTGAAGGAACACCGTGATCGGGGCCCCCCGGTCGATCACCACGTCCAAGAGCCGCAGGGTCTGGGTCATGATGATCGCGAACACCAGCACGATCGCGATCACGCTCACCCCGGTGGCGAGCTGCTTGAACAGGTACCATTGAAACCGGGTCATCGGTCCGATCGCGCCGTGTGCTCCAGGGGGACGGGGGCGGCGGCGGGCGGTGGCGCCGCCGCAGCGGGGTCGATAGCATTTGTCCGCTGCGCGTGGTAGACGCCGCGGCGCGTGTTCCTATCGGATCGTGCGGTCTGCGGCGATGCCGCGCAGGTCATCGCGGCTTGACGCTTCCCGCCCGGTCCATCGATTCTAAAGGGTTGGTCCATGGATGTCTCGTTCATCGACATCGTCGAAGATCTCACCGGTGTGCAGGCCGACGCGCTGGTCGTCGGCGTGTTCGCCGCTGCGGACGGCAGCGACGCCGGCGCGCCGGACCTGTCGGTTTCGGCCGCCGCGCTCGACGCGGCGACCGGCGGGATGATCGGACGCGCGCTCGGCGCCAGCCCCCGGTATACGGCGAAGAATGGCGAGACCTTGGCGATCCCGGCGCCGGGCGGATTGGAAGCCAGGACCCTGATCCTGGTGGGGCTGGGCGACGCCCGCAAGCTTACCGCCCTGGCCTGGCAGAAGGTCGGCGGCGCGCTGGCCCAGGCCTTGGACGCCCGGGGCGTAGGCCAGGCCGTCATTGCGCTCGATCCGGTCGACGGGGCCGACATCTCGGCTGCGGGGGCCGCCGCGTCCTTCGGATACGGCGTCCTGCTCGGCGGCTATCGCTTCGACAAGTACCGCACCAAGCTCAAGCCCGAGCAGAAGCCGGCCCTGACGGCCCTGACGGTGGCGACAAGCGAACCCTCCGCGGCGCAGGACGCGTTCGAGGAGTTCGTCGGCGTCGCCCGCGGGGTCGCGCTGACCCGCGACCTGGTGTCCGAACCGGCCAACATCCTGCACCCCGAAAGCTTCGCCGACCGCTGCCGGGCGCTGGCCGGGGACGGTGTCGCCGTCGACATCCTGGGCGAGGCGCAGATGGCGGATCTGGGCATGAGGGCGCTCTTGGGGGTCGGCCAGGGTTCGGCGCGCGAAAGCAAGCTCGTCGTGATGCGCTGGCAGGGCGGCGAGGCGGACGACGCGCCGCTCGCCGTCGTCGGCAAGGGCGTGACCTTCGATACCGGCGGCATCTCCATCAAGCCCAGTGCCGGCATGTGGGACATGAAGTGGGACATGGGCGGGGCCGGCGTCGTCACCGGCCTGATGCGGGCGCTGGCCGGCCGCAAGGCCCCGGTCAACGTCGTCGGGGTGGTCGGGCTGGTGGAGAACATGCCCGACGGCAACGCCCAGCGCCCCGGCGACATCGTCACCTCGATGTCCGGGCAGACGATCGAGGTCTGGAACACCGACGCCGAGGGGCGGCTGGTGCTCGCCGATGCGCTCTGGTACGCCCAAGAGACCTACAAACCCAAGGCGGTGATCGACCTGGCTACCCTGACCGGTGCGATAATCGTCGCTCTGGGGGAACACCAGGCCGGCGTGTTCGCCAATGATGACGAGCTGGCCCAGGGGCTGCTCGCGGCCGGCGAAGCGGTGGGAGAACCGGTCTGGCGCATGCCGCTCGGTGAGCCCTATCACCGGGAGATCGACAGCCAGATCGCCGATATGAAGAACATCTCGGGCCAGCGCTGGGGCGGCGCCTGCGTGGCGGCGGCGTTCCTGGAACGTTTCATTCAGCCGGGCACGGTCTGGGCCCATCTGGACATCGCCGGCGTCACCTTCGCCGCCAAGGACCGGCCGCTGGTGCCGAAAGGGGCGACCGCGTTCGGGGTCCGTCTGCTCGACCAGCTCGTGCGCGACCGGTTCGAAGGCTGAGCGGCGGCGGGGGGCGTCGGGGCGGTGACCGAGGTTCGGTTCTACCATCTGACCCGGACATCGCTCGACCGGGCGCTGCCTGAACTGCTGGAGAAATGCCTGACCCGCGGCTGGCGGTCGGTCGTGCTGACCTCCAGCCGGGATCGGGTCGAGCATCTCGACGACCATCTGTGGACCTATGACAAGGACGCCTACTCCAAGGCGTCCTTCCTGCCGCACGGGTCGGCCCGGGACGGGCAGGCCGCCGACCAGCCGATCTGGATCACCGATATCGACGAGAACCCCAACGCGGCCTCGGTGCTGTTCCTGACCGCCGGCACCAGCAGCACCCGGGTCGCCGACTACCGGCTCGTCTGCGATCTGTTCGACGGACGGGACCCGGAATCGGTCGCCGCCGCCCGGGAGCGCTGGCGGACGATCCGGGCGGCCGGCCACACCCTGGCCTATTGGCAGCAGGGTGAAACCGGCGGATGGCAGGAAAAGCAGCGGATCGACGGCACGTCGACCGCCTGAAACGCTCCGATCGCCGACCCTTTCCGAATCCGGACGAGCGATCGTCTTCGCTTTTTTGGCTTGTCCCATGCCCTATGCTTGATTAGCAACGGACGGCAAAGGGCCGCACGGTCCGGACAAGGGGAGGGGAGGCGACCATGGTGGGGAGAGGGCGCAGGCTGCTGGCGGCGACGGCGCTGGCGGCAGGGATGGCATCGACCGGGGGCGCGGCCGCCCAGACCGGTCAGGTCTTCTTCTTCGGCGACAGCCTGTCGGACACGGGCAATGCGGCGGGGTTTTCGGCCTTCAACAACGCGGGCATACCGACCGACCCGAACCCGGGTCTGTACACCGATGCCGCGGGTACGCCGACCTGGCGGTTCTCGAACGGACCGGTCTGGATCGATCAACTCCCCGACGGCAGCGCCACCGGCAACGCGCTGAGCCTGCCGCGCCTGGCGGGCCTGTACGGGGTGCCCGCCGGCACGCTCGACACCACCGACTTCGTCGCCGGCCCGGCCTTCAACTTCGCCCTGGGCGGCGCCCGCAGCGGTGCCGTGACGCAAGAGCGGATCGCCGAACTGGTCCCGGCCCCCAGCGGGGTGCTGCTCCAGGACATCCCGGTCGCGCTGGCCCTGGATCCGGACTTCGCCGGCCGGATCAGCCTGGGCGTGCTCGACCAGGTCAACGTCTTCAACAGCTTCGTCGCCGCGGCCGGGCAGGCACCGGCCGACTTCGCGAACGACCGGGCGGTGATCTGGGTCGGCGGCAACGACTATATCGGCGACGGCCTGGCGCCGGACATCGTGCTCGATAACATCGAAACCGGCATGGAACAATTGCGCGCGGCCGGGATCGACGACTTCGTCCTGTTCAACCTGCCGGATCTGGGCAACATCGCCCTGGCCAACGAGTTGCGTACCCAGCCCGGCGGTGCCGCACAGGCGGCCCTGTTGTCCACCGCTTCGGGCCTGCACAATGCCAGGCTGGTCGCCCTGGCCGAGCGGATGGGCGATACCGGGGCGTCCGTCGCCGTGGTCGATATCGAGACCCTGTTCGACGACGTGATCGCCAATCCCGGTGCCTACGGCTTCGCCAATGCCACGGCATCCTGCTACAGCCTGGGGGCGATGGCGCCGACCGGTGCGTGCGGCGCTGTGCCGCCGTTCGATGCGACCGGCCTGGCGTTCTTCGACAGCATCCACCCGACCACGGCGGCCCACGCGCTGGTCGCCCGGACCTATCTGGGCACCCTGCACACCATCGAGGCCGGTCCTGCGACCCTCGGCGTGGCCGGGCAGGCCTCGATCGGCCTGGCCGAGCTGTTCCGGCAGACCGCCAGCGCCCGCCTGCGCTCCTTGCGCAACGGCACGGCCCAGGTGGTCAGCGCCGGCGGGTTCGATCCGACCGCCCGGCAGTTCGCCGGCCTGGGCGACGATCTGTTGCGGCTGGAGGCCGGCGTCGACCAGGTGGCCCAGGCGATGCCGCTGACCGATGTCGACCGGCCCTGGGGCGTCTACGTCATGGGCAACCTCGCCACCGGCGACCGCGACGCGACCTCCGGCCTGGCGGCGTTCGACTATGACGCCTGGGCCCTGAGCGTCGGCGCCGATTACCGGGTCGACGCGGCCGTGGTGGTGGGGGCGTCGATCGGCTTCGGCCGCGGCGAGACCGACCTGGCCGGCGGGCTCGGCGATTCCGAGGTCGACAGCATCCAGGCCACCGCCTATGCCAGCGTCGATGCCGACGGCTTCTTCGCCGATCTGACGGTCGCCTACAGCGATGACAGCTATGACATCCGCCGGGCCACCGGCGGGGTCCCGGCCACCGCCCGGGCCGAGACCGACGGGATCGGCTATGGCGGCTCGGTCGATGTCGGCTACCGGTTCGACCTCGGCCCGGTCCGTGCCGGACCGACCGCGGGGCTGCGCGGCTCGGTGGTCGAGATCGACGGCTACAGCGAGACCGGGGCGGGCGCGCTGGGCCTGACCGTTGGTGACCAGAATGTCGAGACCTTCATCGCCTCGATCGGCGCCCAGGCGACCGGCCGGTTCGATACCGCCGACGCCCGCGTGACCCCGGAGGTGCGGGTGCGCTGGGATCAGCGGTTCGGTGCCGACGACGACCGGGTGACCGCCGCCCTGACCTCGGGCCAGCAGATCGACAGCACCGTCGATCGGGGGGATGACGGCGTGCTCGTGGTCGGGGTCGGCCTGACCCTGGAGTTGCCGGGCGGCTTCTCCGCCCAGGCCGACTACGAGGGGTCCCTGTGGCGCGATGACGGTACCAACCACCGGGCGATGGGCAAGCTGCAGTTCAACTTCTGATTCTGACCGGCGCGACCGGGGCGCCCCCCGCGGGGCGTCAGGCGGGCCCGCCCGATACCGCCGCGCGGTAGGCGGCGAAGAACTGGGCGGTCACGGCCGTCTGGGCGAAGCCGTCCTCGCGCAGCCGCCGCCCTCCGGCCTCGGCCAGCCGGCGGCGCAGGCCCGGATCGTCGGCCAGCCGGATCAGGGCCGCGGTCAGCCGGTCGCCGGCGCCGGGCCGTTCGGCATCGATCAGCACGCCGGTCTCCCCGGACCGGACGAAGGCACGGCAGCCCGGCTGTCGGCTGGCGACCACCGCGCAGCCGGCCGCCGTCGCCTCCATCAGCACCCGCGGCAGCCCTTCGCCATAGCGGGTGGGCAGGCAGAAGATATCGGCCCCGGCCATCACCGCCGGCAGGGTGTCGATATGGCCCAGGGCGGTGACGTTCGGCCGGCCGGCCAGACCGGCGGGATCGATCGCGTCGGGATCGCCCGGCGTGGCGCCGCCGGCGATCAGGAACCGCACTTGCGGATGGGTCGCGGCCATCCGCCCGGCCGCCTCCAAGACCAGGTCGAGGCCCTTGCTGCGCAGCAGCCGGCCCGCGAACAGGACCGTCACCGCGCCGTCCGCGGTCCGCCGGGCCGAGGGGATGTCGAACCCGCCGGGGTCGATGCCCGTACCCTTGACGACGATGCCGCGGTGGCGCGGCAGGATGCCGGTGGCCCGCCAGACCGCTCGGTCGTGCGGGTTCTCGAAGGTGACGACCGTGTGCGGGTGGCGGGCGGCGGCCCTCAGAACGCCGGCGACCAGGCCGCGCCGCACCCGGGCCGCCGGGGAGACCGCCGAGCGGGCGAACACCCGCCCCAGGCCGGGCACCGTCATCACCAGCGCCGGCGGCGTCGCCACCGATACGCGCGCCAGCAGCACCGCCAAGGCGGCGAGGACCGTGCCCTTGACGGTGATGGCGTGCACCAGATCCGGCCGCTGGTGCCGGATCGCCCGATAGACCGCCCACAGGAACCGCCCGTCCTGGCGCGCGGAGAGCTTGAACCGCGGGATCGGCAGATCGGTCAGCGGCAGATCGGCGGGCCAGTGATGCCGGCTGGCCCGGGCGTCGGTGACGACGTGCAGCGCGGTGCCGGCCGCTTGCAGGGCGCTCAGCAACGGCAGACGGTGCGCGAGCAGGTAGGTGGATTCGTTGCTCACCACCAGGACGCGGCGGGGCGGTGCCGGGTCGGTCGGCGCCGGCGGAGCGGGGGAAGCGGCGGTCGTCACGGCCAGGAGGGTGCTGCGGTCGAACGGCCGGCGTGGTGCCGGCCGCCCCCGCATAGCGTAAGCGCCGGCTTCGGGGAACGGTCGTCCGGCGGGGACGGCCGGTACCGGCCCGACTACGCCGCGTCGCGCCGGCCGGCGCGCTGGCCCTGCATCCAGCGCCCCAGGCCCGCGATCTCGTCTGCCGTCATCCGGAGGCCGAGCTTGGTGCGGCGCCACACGATGTCGTCGGCGGTTCGGGCCCACTCCTCGTCCATCAGGTAGCGGACTTCCGCTTCCGTCAGATCGGCGCCGAACCGCACCCCCAGATCGGGCATGGTGCCGGCGTCCTTCAGAACCTTGCGGGCGCACGTCCCGTACAGCCGGGCCAGCCGCCGGATCAGCCGCTCGGGCAGCCCGGGATGGTCCCGGCGCAGCGTCGACACGAAGGCGTCGAAATCCGCGTCCGGCAGATCGCCGCCCGGCAGGGGCCGGGTGGCCGTCCATGCCGGCCGCTGGGCCGGCAGATACGCCGTCAGCCGTTCGAGCGCGTGCTCGGCCAGCCGGCGATAGGTCGTGATCTTGCCGCCATAGACCGACAGGAGGGCGGCCTGGCCGTCCGGTGCCTCGATGTCGAACACGTAGTCGCGGGTCACCGCGGAGGCCTCGACCTGCCCGTCGTCGAACAGCGGCCGCACGCCGGCATAGGTGCGGACGATGTCCGCCTCGGCCACCGGCCGGTCGAGATAGCGGTTGACGGCATCGAGCAGGTAGCGGGTCTCCTCCCCGGAGATCCGGACCTCGGCCGGATCGCCGTCGAAGACGCTGTCGGTGGTGCCGATCAGGGTGTAGTCGTGCTCGTACGGGATCAGGAAGATCACCCGCTTGTCGGTGTTCTGCAGGATATAGGCGTGCGCGCCGTCGTACAGACGCGGGACGATCAGGTGGCTGCCCTTGACCAGCCGCAGATGGGTCGCGTGGTTCCGCCCCAGACCCTGGCGCAGGAACCGGTCGACCCACGGACCGGCGGCGTTGACCAGCACCTTGGCGGCGACCTCGTGCCGCGCACCGGTTTCGGTGTCCTCCAGGGTCGCCCGCCAAAGGTCCCCGTCGCGCCGTGCGGCGGCACAGCGGGTCCGGACCCGTATATCGGCCCCCCGATCGGCCGCGTCCCGGGCGTTGAGGACGACCAGCCGGCTGTCCTCCACCCAGCAGTCGGAGTACTCGAACCCCCGCACCAGCTCCGGCTTCAGCGGCGCGCCCTGCGCCTCCCGGCGCAGATCGAGGCTCCGGGTCCCCGGCAGGCTGTGCCGGCCGCCGAGACGATCGTACAGAAACAGCCCCAGGCGGATCAGCCAGGCGGGGCGCAGCAGCCTGTTGTGCGGCAGCACGAACCGCAGCGGCCAGATGATGTGCGGGGCCGCCTTCAGCAGGACCTCCCGCTCCGCCAGCGCTTCCCGCACCAGACGGAACTCGTACATCTCCAGATAGCGCAAGCCGCCGTGGATCAGCTTGGACGACGCCTGCGAGGTGCCGGTGGCCAGATCGTCCTGTTCCACCAGGCAGACCGACAGGCCGCGGCCGGCCGCGTCCCGGGCGATGCCGGTACCGTTGATGCCGCCGCCGACAACCAGGAGATCGTAAGGGACCTCGGCGTTCATTTCGCGTCGCTCCGAAGGCTGGATGCTTTCGGATCCGAAAGTATCATGGCGTATCGGTCACTGGAACCGCGCATCTGGGTTTTCCTTTGCGTGGACGGCATGGCGCGTGGGCGTCCTGCCGATGGCTGTGGGCGCGGCCCGGCCGATCTGCCATGGATCGGAACCCGCTCCGACGCGCACCTCGGAGAGCAAGATGACCGGAGGGTGATTCACCCTCCGGTCATCTTGCTCTAGGCTGCCACCGTCTCTCCGCGGCCCGGGTGCCGCCCGTCCGATCCCGGGACCCCGGTGTCGATGCTGCTCCGATTGCTGCTCCGGGCGGTGCTGGGCACCGCGGTGACGCTGGTGGTGCTGGCGGCGCTCGTGCTGGCCGGCGTCCGGTGGCTCGGGCCGGACCGGTTGGCCGCGACCCTGTCGCAGACGGCGCGGGACCGGGGGATCCCGCTGTCGGGCTTCACGATCGAGACCGTCTCCCCCTCCGCCGTCGTCCTCACCGACATCAGCCTGGGCGACCGGGCGGTGGTCATCGATCGGGCGACCGTCCGGGTCGACCTCGACCGGGTCGCCCGCGACGGCCGGGTGGAGGATGTCGCGCTGGACGGCGTGCGGGTCCGGGCGGCCCTGGTCGACGGCGGCATCCGGCTGCCGGGGATCGATCTTCGGGCCGGCGGCGGCCCGGCCGGCGCGCCGGCCGGGCTGCCCCGGCTGCCGGTCGACCGGGTGACGGTGTCCGATCTCGACCTCGCCATCACCACGCCGGTCGGGCCGGTGACCGTGGCCGCGAGCGCGGTGATCGACGGGCCGCCGGGCGGCCCGCTGGCGCTGCGAACGACGGATCTGGCCGTGTCCGTCCCGAACGCGACGCTGTCCGGCCGGCTCGTCGGGACGGTCGAACCGGATCTGTCGGCGTCGGTCCGGTTCAGCGATCTGGCGGGCCGGGTCGACCGGGATCGGGCCCGGCTGACGTTTGCGGATGCCGAGGCGGCCGTCGACCGGCCGGCGGGTCGGCCCGTCACCTGGTCGGTCACGGTCCCCCGGATCTCGGTGACCGTCCCCGGCCGGCCGGCCCTCGACGGCCGGCTGACGGCCGATGGCGACCCGTTTCCCCGCCGGATCAGCGTGGCGGCCGACGGGGCGGAGAGCGGCGTGTCCGCGTTCGCCGAGGTCGCGCTCGATCCCCCCGCCGCCGACACCGCCCAGGCGATCGCCCAGATCGGGTTGCAGGCGGACGATCTGGCCGCCGCGGCCGCGGCGGCCGGGATCGGTCTGCCGTTGGCCGGCAGCGGCCGGTTGGACGGGACGCTGACCGTCCCGCTGGCCGCCTTGCGGACCGGCACCGGCACGTCCTGGCCCGAACGGCTGGCCGGGAGCCGGGCGCAAGCCGTGCTGACCGGCCATGGGGTGGCCTGGGGGGAGGCGTTGACGGATGGCGAGATCGATCTGCCCCTGGCCCTTGCCCTGCGTCGGGACGGTCTGGCGGTCCGGTCGAGCGGCCCGTGGACGGCTCGCGGCCGGTGGGCCGGCCTGCCGGTGGGGCTGACCCTGGCCGGACCCGGTGACCGGCCGGTCACCGTCGGGGTGCCGCTGAGCGGGCCGGCGGCCGTCCTGGACGTCGACGCCGGCGGCCGCGGCTATTGGGGCGACCGCATCGGCGCCGGCGCCGTGGCCGCGATGCTGGGGTGGTCGGACGAAGGCTTGCGCCTGGATGACGGCCGGTTCAGCCTGGCGACCGGCCCGATCGCCGTGGGTGACATGACGGTCCGCGTCGCCGAGGCGACCATGCGCGGCCATGGCGACGGGGACCGGTTCACCGGCCGTGCCGCGCTGTCGGCGGTGCTGGCCGGCGAGGCCGCCACGGTCGGGGTCGACGGTGCCGCCGTCTCCGCCGATCTCGGCATCGACTGGCAGGCGGGCCGCCTGGTCGTCGACCCGGTGGGGGACTGCCAGACCGTGACGGCCGATCGGCTGACCGTTGGCGACGGCGTGCGCGTGACCCGGCCCATACAGCTCTGTCTGGGGCGCAGCGGCGACCGGCCGCTGGCCGTATGGGACCGGTCGTCCGGGGCCGTCCGGCTCGCGTCCCGCCTCGGGCCGGTCGAGACCTCGATCCGCATGGCGGGGACCGGTCTGGAGGTGTCGCTGCCGCCGATCGCGCTGGTCGCATCCCGGGCCGATCGTCCAAGCCCGTGGCGGTTCGAGGGACGGCTGCAAGGGGGCACCGTCGCGGCCGCGGATCCGGGCTTGTCGCTGACCGGCCTGGACCTCGCGGTGACGGGGACCGGCCCTTCGGCGGGTTCCCCCCTGTCGGCGGTGGCGAGCGTGCGCGAGGGCCGTCTCGCCAGCACGGCCGTGCCCGCGCTGTTCGCCCCCTTGCGGGTGATCGGCCGCGCGGGCCTGACCGGCGACCGGCTGGACGGACGCGTCACCGCGACCGGGGCGCTCGGCGCCCTGACCGTCCGGGCGGACGTCTCCCACCGGATCGCAAGCAGGCAGGGGGCGGTCGACATCGCGCTGGAGCCGCTGTCCTTTGCCCCCGGTGTCCGGCAGCCGGGCGATGTGGCCCCGGTCGCCGCGACCCGGCCGGTCGAGGACGTCTCCGGCGTCGTCGCCGCGACCGGCCGGGTCGCCTGGCGGCCGGGCCGGCCGCTCGACAGTTCGGGAACGGTGACCGTGAGCGACGGTGCGGCGGTCACCAGGGCGGGAACGATCCTGGGGGTCGAGACGGTGCTGACGCTGTCCTCCCTCGTCCCGCCGGTGCTTCCGCCCGGGCAGACCTTGCGGTTCGAGCAGGCCGATATCGGCGTGCTGGTAGGCCCCGGAAGGGCGGTGTTCGGGCTCGACGCCGACCGTGTCCTGTCCGTGTCCGACATCGCCATCGACTGGGCCGACGGCGTGCTCGCCGCGGAGCCCTTCACCCTCGACGTGACCGCCGTCGCCCCGGACCTGGTCCTGACCGCCGAGGGGATCAGCCTGCCGGCCGTGCTGGCGCCCCTGCCGATCGAGGGGCTGTCGACGACCGGCCGGCTCAGGGGCCGTGTGCCGGTCCGGGTGGAAGGCACGGCCCTGGTGATCGACAACGCCGTGCTGGAGAGCGCGGAGCCCGGACTGATCCGCTATCGTCCGGCCGAACCCCCGGCCTTTGCGGCCGGCGATGCGGGCGGCGGCGTCGATCTGTTCCTGCGCGCGGTGGAGAACCTGAACTACGAATCGCTGCGGCTGACCCTCGACGGGCGGACCGGTCAGGATCTCGAAGTCGGCATTGCCATAGAAGGGGCCAATCCGGACCTGTATGATGGCTATCCGGTCGCGCTCAACGTGACGGTCACCGGCGCGCTCGACGAAATCCTGCGCGATAGCCTGCGGGCCGCCAATTACGGGCTGCTGGCAGGAGATCGGCTGCAGGAACGGGCGCGCGAGGCCGTCACCGGCGACGCGATCGATGAGATCCTGCGGATCGGGCAGTGATCCTTCGTGCAAGAAAGGGCCCCAGCGCATGACCAGCATGCCCCCCACCCCGGTGGACGATCGGCCGGATGGCCTGCCGCCGGATCGTCGACGGCTGATCGGTGCCGGTCTTGCGGCCGCGGGCGGTCTGGCGCTGTCGGCCTGTTCGCCGACGGTGCGGGTCGAAGCACCGGAACGCCCCATCGAGATCAACCTGAACGTCAACATCACCCAGGAAGTCCGCGTTCGGATCGACCGAGACCTCGAAAGCCTGTTCGAAGAAAATGACGACATCTTCTGATCTGCGGCGTCCACCGACCGTCCGCACCGCCGGTTCGGCGTTTCGCCTGACCCGCCGGGCCGCCCTTGCCGGGGCGGCCCTGGCCGGCGTCGCCCTGGCCGCCGCACCGGCCCGCGCTCAGAACCTGGACGAGGCCCGGGCCCGCGGCCTGGTGGGGGAACAGCCCAACGGCTATCTGGGCGTCGTCACGCCGGCCCCGGGGATCGAGGCGCTGGTCACCAGCATCAACGCCCAGCGGCGGGCCGCCTACGAAGGCATCGCCCGGGACAACGGGGTGCCGCTGGCCGCCGTCGAACAGCAGGCCGGCCAGACCCTGATCGGCCGCGCCGCGCCGGGGACCTTCGTCATGAACGCGTCCGGCACCTGGGTCCGGAAATAGATCGACCTTGCGTTCGGATGGGCTCATCTGAACGTTGAGGTAAGGTGATCGACTTCGAGGAGGGGGAGCATCCTTATGTCCGGTCGGACGTAAGGATGCTCCAGCGGTCCCGGCGGCCGGGTCGGGCGCCGAGGCCCGGCCCGGCCTATTCGGCCTATTCGGCGGCTTGTGCCATGGCCGGCAGATGACCGGTCAGCACGTAGCGCAGGATGTCGACGACCTGGTGCGGCCGCTCGGCGACCGCGAGGGCGGCGGCGTCGACCTCCTTGAGCGCGTGCTGGTGCTCGGGCGGGTGCAGAACGACCAGCGACTTGCCCAGGGCCGCGGCATAGCCGGCGTCGAACGCCGCGTTCCACTGCTTGTACGTCTCCCCGAAGCGGACGACGACGATATCGGCGTCGGCGATCCCCTTGCGGGTGCGGATGGCGTTGACCATCGCGCCCTTGTGGTCGTGCCAATACTTGGCCGGCTCCGCCCCCAGGATCGCCACCCCGCAATCGTCCGATGCGGCGTGATCGGTCACCGGGCCGGTGAAGCGGACGTCCAGGCCGGCGGCCCCGGTGACGATCTGCTCCCGCCAATCGGTGTGGATCTCCCCGGAGAGATAGACGTTCAGCGTCACGGTATCCGTCCTTTCGTGGCTCATGCTGCGACCGGCCATGGGCGCCCGGCGCGGTTGGCCGTTGACGCAAACATATGTTCGCGAGGACACTTTGCCACTGTCGACGCCGCCCGCCCGAAGACCGGCGGGCCCGCGACGCCGGCCATCCATCGGCCGATCCCAATGTCCCCGTGAGAGCGGACAGCGATAGACCGGGAGGAAAGCGATCATGAAGACCATGCGGGGACCGGGGCTTTTCCTGGCCCAGTTCGCCGGCGACGAGGCGCCGTTCGACGGCTGGGACGCGATCACCCGATGGGCCGCGGAGTGCGGCTATGCCGGGGTGCAGATCCCGAGCTGGGACGGGCGGCTGTTCGATCTGGACAGGGCCGCCACCTCCCCCGACTACTGCCAGGAGGTGCTGGGCGTCGCCCGGGCCAACGGGGTCGAGGTCACCGAGCTGTCGACCCATCTGCAGGGCCAGCTGGTGGCGGTGCATCCCGCCTACGACGCGGCGTTCGACGGCTTCGCCGCCCCGCAGGTCCGGGGTGACCCGGCGGCCCGCCAGGCCTGGGCGGTCGACCAGGTGACCAAGGCGCTGACCGCCTCGAAGAACATGGGCCTGACCGCGATGGCGAGTTTCTCCGGGGCGCTGGCCTGGCCCTATGTCTACCCGTGGCCGCAGCGCCCCTCCGGGCTGATCGAGACCGCCTTCGACGAACTCGCCAGGCGCTGGCGCCCGCTGCTCGATCATGCCGATGCGTGCGGCGTGGACGTCTGTTACGAGATCCACCCCGGCGAAGATCTCCATGACGGGATCAGTTTCGAGATGTTCCTGGAGCGGGTCGGCGATCACGGCCGCTGCAACATGCTGTACGATCCCTCGCACTACGTCCTGCAGCATCTCGATTACCTGGACAATCTCGATATCTACAAGGACCGGATCAAGATGTTCCACGTCAAGGACGCCGAACTCAATCCGACCGGTCGCCAGGGGGTGTATGGCGGCTATCAGTCCTGGGTCGACCGGGCCGGGCGGTTCCGCTCCCTGGGCGACGGGCAGGTCGATTTCGGGGCGGTGTTCTCCAAGCTGACGGCCAATGATTTCGACGGCTGGGCCGTGGTCGAGTGGGAGTGCTGCCTGAAGCACCCCGAGGACGGGGCCCGGGAAGGGGCGGCGTTCGTCCGCGACCACATCATCCGGGTGACCGACAAGGCGTTCGACGATTTCGCCGCCGGCGGCGCCGACGAAGCCGCCAATCGCCGCATGCTCGGCATCGACCGGTGACGCAAAGTGACGGGCGGGTCTTTGCGCATGGCCGGATCGGGGCCGGCGCCGCAGCAAGGGGATATGGAACATGGTAATCGAAAGCGGCGGCAGCGCGGGCGCGGCCAAGCGGGTCCGGCTGGGCATGGTCGGCGGCGGCCGGGACGCCTTCATCGGCGCGGTGCACCGGATCGCGGCCCGGCTCGACGACCGGTTCGAGCTGGTGGCGGGGGCGCTGTCCTCGACGGCGGAGAAGGCGCTGGCCTCGGGCCGTGATCTCGGCCTGGCGGAGAGCCGGATCTACTCGGACTACGCCACCATGGCCAAGCGCGAAGGCCGCCTGAAGGAGGGGATCGACGCGGTCGCCATCGTCACGCCGAACCATATGCACTACCCGGTCGCCAAGGCGTTTCTCCGCCGCGGCATCCATGTGATCTGCGACAAGCCGCTGACCGCCACCCTGGCCGACGCCAGGAAGCTGGCCAAGGAGGTCGAGAAGTCCGAAGCCCTGTTCATCCTCACCCACAACTACACCGCCTATCCGATGATCCGCCAGGCGCGGGCGATGATCGCGGAGGGGGAGCTGGGCGACATCCGGGTGGTGCAGGTGGAGTACGCGCAAGACTGGCTGGCCGAGGACCTGGAGAGTTCCGGCCACAAGCAGGCCGGCTGGCGCACCGATCCGGCGCGCAGCGGGGCCGGCGGGTCGACCGGCGATATCGGCACCCATGCCTACAACCTGGTCTGCTTCGTCACCGGTCTCACGGTCGAGGCCCTGAGCGCGGACCTGTCCCGTTTCGTCGACGGCCGCCAGGTCGACGACAACGCCCATCTGCTGCTGCGCTTCGCAGGCGGCGCCCGGGGCATGCTGTGGTCGAGCCAGGTCGCGGTCGGCAACGAGAACGGCCTGCGGCTGCGGGTGTTCGGGACCGCCGGCGGGCTCGAATGGGCGCAGGAAGAGCCCAACCACCTATGGTACACGCCGATCGGCGAGCCCAAGCGGTTGCTGACCCGCAACGGTGCGGGGGCGACGCCGGCATCCCGGGCCCTGAGCCGGATCCCGCCGGGGCATCCGGAGGGCTATCTGGAGGGCTTCGCCAATCTCTACGGCGAAGCGGCGGACGCCATCCTGGCCCGCAAGAGCGGCGATCCCCTGCCCGACGGCCTGGCCTTCCCCACCGTCGAGGACGGGATCAAGGGCGTCGCTTTCGTCGACGCTTGCGTCCGCTCCTCGGCCAAGAACGCGGCCTGGGTCAGCCTGGGCTGATCCTGGCGTGCCGTCAGCGCTCCCGGGTCGATCCCGGGAGCACGGGCCCCGCGACGGGACCGTGCGGGCGGGGGGCGTTCGGCTGGCCCCACGCCCCCGCGCGCCCGTACGTCGGTATCGCTCAGCCGATCCACTAAACTAGCAAACCGGCGTACCCGACCGCGTCGCGGGATCGTTTCCGCGTTCGCCAATCTCATGTAAGAATTCGCCGGCCTATGCTGCGCTGCGGCAAGGTTCGGAAAGACTCCGGTGGATGGAGCGCTTGACATCAAAGTTTAGTGGTTTAGTTTTTCCTCGGGCACGCAGAGCCCGCGGTTCGACGAGACCGCGGCCGTCCGGACGGGCAAGGGGCATCGAAAGCGGCCGCTCCGGCACCGTCCGGCGCGAAGCGGGTCTTCGGGGCGGCGCGGACGTCCCCAACCAATCCAGGCCGGTCCATCCAGGCCCAATCAATCCAGGGAGGAAGCATCGATGCGTGCTGTGAAATTTCTGTCGGCGACGGCCATCGGTCTGGCCTTGGCCGGTGCCGGCGGAGCCGCCAACGCCCAGTCGGACGAGCTGACCCTGTGCTGGGCGGCCTGGGATCCGGCCAACGCCCTGGTCGAGCTGTCGCGGGACTTCACCGCCCAGACCGGCATCGACATGGAGTTCGAGTTCGTGCCCTGGCCGAACTTCGCCGACCGGATGCTGAACGAACTGAACTCCGGCGGCCGGCTGTGCGACCTGCTGATCGGCGACAGCCAGTGGATCGGCGGCTCGGCGGAGAACGGCCACTACGTCCTGCTCAACGACTTCTTCGAGCAGGAAGGCATCTCGATGGACGACTTCCTGCCCGCGGCCGTCTACGCCTATTCCACCTGGCCGAAGGGCGAGCCCAACTACTACGCCCTGCCGGCGATGGGCGACGCGCTGGGCTGGACCTACCGCCGCGACTGGTTCGAGCGGGAAGACCTGCAGGCCGAGTTCCAGGCCGAGCACGGCCGGCCGCTGGCCGCGCCGGAGACCTGGACCGAGCTGATGGAGGTGGCCAGCTTCTTCCAGGGCCGGGAGATCGACGGCAACACCGTCTATGGGGCCTACATCTTCACCGAGCGCGGCTCGGAAGGGATCACCATGGGCGCCACCGCCGCGCTCTATGCCTGGGGCTTCCAGTACGAGGCCGAGCCCGGCTCCTACAACATGGCGGGGGCGGTCAACGGGCCGGAGGCGGTCGCGGCGCTGGAGTTCTACAAGGCGCTCTACGAGTGCTGCACGGCCCCGGGCTATACCGACAGCTACATGAGCGACGGTCTGGACGCGTTCCGCTCCGGCCAGGTCGCCATGCAGATGAACTGGTTCGCCTTCTTCCCCGGCCTGCACAAGGACGAGCAGGTCGGCGGCGACCGCATCGGCTTCTTCGTCAACCCGTCCCAGAACGTCGAGGCGTCGACCCTGGGCGGCCAAGGCATCTCGGTGGTCAGCTATTCCGACAACATCGAGGGGGCGCTCGAATACATCAAATGGTTCGCCCAGCCGGAGATCCAGCAGCGCTGGTGGGAGTTGGGCGGCTATGCCGTGCACAACGCGGTGGTGACGGATCCGGGCTTCCCGGCCTCCGCCCCGTTCGCCGGGCAGTTCCTGGACGCGATGAGCAATGTGCGGGACTTCTGGCAGGAGCCGACCTACGCCGAACTCCTGCTGTCCATGCAGCGGCGGTTGCACGACTACGTCGTCGCCGATGTCGGCACCGCCCAGGAGGCCCTCGACGAGCTGGTCGAGGACTGGACCGAAGTGTTCGAAGATGACGGCAAGCTCTGACGCCCGACCATAGGCCCCGGGGGGCGGCACGCCCGCGCCGCCCCCCGGGGTCGATCTGGGCGACGAGCCGTCATGCGCCCGCCGGTCCGGCCGGCGCCCGCCGCTGCCCCTTCCCGACCCGTCCCGCTGGAGTGGTGTGATGGCCGGTCCTTCCGTTGCCGACCGTATCGCCGACCGCGCCGCCGCGGCCACGCCGATGACCGTCGTCCGCACCGTGCGCGGGCTCACGGACCGGGCGATCGCCTGGATCTTCGTCGCACCGACGATCTTCCTGCTGCTGGCGATCAACATCTTCCCGCTGATCTGGACGATCAATCTCAGCTTCACGAACTACCGCGCCAACCGGCTGACCCGGCCGGCGGAGTATATCGGCCTGCGCAACTACGAGCGGCTGCTGACCGACCCCGACATCTGGCACAACATGCAGGTCACCGCCCATTTCGTGCTGTGGACCCTGTTCTTCCAGGTGGTGATCGGGTTCGCCCTGGCCTGGCTGATCAACCGGCAGTTCAAGGGCCACGGCTTCTGGACCACCATCATCGTGCTGCCGATGATGCTGTCGCCGGCGGTGGTCGGGAATTTCTGGACGTTCCTGTATCAGCCGCAGATCGGGCTGTTCAACTACGTCATCAGCTTCTTCACCGGGGTCGACCCGTCCTCGTTCGACATGATCGGCTCGGTGGCGCTCGCCCCCTGGTCGATCGTGATCGTCGACACCTGGATGTGGACCCCGTTCGTGATGCTGATCTGCCTGGCCGGGCTGAGATCGATCCCGGAATCGATCTACGAGGCGGCGGAGATCGACCGCGCCTCGCCCTGGCGGCAGTTCTGGACCATCACCGTGCCGATGGTGCTGCCGTTCCTGATGCTGGCGGTGCTGTTCCGCGGCATCGAGAACTTCAAGATGTTCGACCTGGTGGTCGAACTGACCTCCGGCGGCCCGGGATCGGTGACCGAACTCGCCTCGATCAACCTGAAGCGCGAGGCGTTCGAGAAGTGGCGGACGGGCTACGCCTCGGCCTATGCGATCATCCTGTTCGTGACCGTGTTCGGGCTGGCCAACATCTACGTCAAGGCGCTGAACAAGGTGAAGGAACGATGAGTGCCGAAGCCCACTCCGTCGTCGCCCCCTCGACCGGCTGGCGGCGCTTCGCGGCGGTAGTGGTGATCGCCTACGCGCTGGCGATGCTGGTGCCGCTGGGCTGGATCTTCATCACCGGCTTCAAGTCGCCCAACGATGCGATCGCCTATCCGCCCAAGGTGTTCTTCGAGCCCAGCCTGGAAGGCTACGTCAACGTCTTCACCACCCGCACCCGGCAGAGCCAGGAATACATGGACAGCCTGCCGCCGCCGGAAACCTGGTACGACGAGCTGGTCCGGTCCCGGAACATGGTGATCGCCGGGCCGTCCCGGTTCGGCCAGCGCTTCATGAACTCGCTGATCGTCGGCTTCGGGGCGACGTTCCTGACCGTCTTCCTGGGCACGCTGGCGGCCTATGCCTTCTCCCGCTTCAAGGTGCCGCTCAAGGACGATCTGCTGTTCTTCATCCTGTCGACCCGGATGATGCCGCCGATCGCGGTCGCGATCCCGATCTTCCTGATGTACCGGACGCTGGGGCTCAACGACACCCATCTGGGCCTGATCCTGCTCTACACGGCCGTCAACCTATCGCTGGCGGTGTGGCTCCTGAAGGGCTTCATGGACGAGATCCCGCGGGAATACGAGGAAGCCGCCCTGATCGACGGCTACACGCGGCTGCAGGCGTTCCGGAAGGTGGTGCTGCCCCAGGCGATGACCGGGATCGCGGCGACGGCAATCTTCTGCCTGATCTTCTCGTGGAACGAATACGCCTTTGCGCTGCTGCTGACCTCCGGCCAGGCGCAGACGGCCCCGCCCTTCATCCCGACCATCATCGGCGAGGGCGGGCTCGACTGGCCGGCCGTCGCGGCGGGCGCGACCCTGTTCATGATCCCGGTCCTGGTGTTCACGGTCCTGCTGCGCAAGCACCTGCTGCGCGGCATCACCTTCGGGGCGGTGCGCAAATGACCCGATACCTGACCGATTTCCTGCGCGGTCTCTTACGTTGCCGCCGCGGACCGTGGGAGATGCTGGCCACCATCTTCATCGCCGTCGGGGTGGTGATGCTGATGCAGCCGCTTGCGATCGTGCTGTTCTCCTACTCCTTCGTCACCCTGCTGATCGGCGTGGTGATGTTCCTGATCGTCAGCCATTTCCCGGAATGACCCGCCATGGCCGAGATCGTCATCGAGAACCTGCACAAGGCCTTCGGCGACTTCACCGCGGTGAAGAGCTCCAGCTTCACCATCGCCGACGGCGAGTTCTTCATGCTGCTGGGGCCGTCGGGCTGCGGGAAGACCACGACCTTGCGGATGATCGCGGGGCTGGAGCTGCCGACCTCCGGCAAGGTCTATATCGACGGGGAGGAGGTGTCGCAGAAGCGCGCCTCCCAGCGGGACATCGCCTTCGTCTTCCAGATGTTCGCGCTCTACCCGCACATGAACGTCTACCGCAACATCGCCTATCCGCTGGCGAGCCAGGGCATGGCCCGGTCCGACATCAGGGCCCGGGTCGGGGAGGTGGCGGAGATGCTGCGCATCACCTCGATCCTCAAGCGGCCGGTCGGCGGGCTGTCCGGCGGCGACCGGCAGCGGGTGGCCTTGGGCCGGGCCATCGTCCGCCGGCCCAAGGCGTTCATGATGGATGAGCCGCTGGGGGCGCTGGATGCCGAGTTCCGCGAACTGATGGCCGAGGAGCTGCGCGACCTGCACGACCGGATCGGGGCGACCACCGTCTACGTCACCCACGACCAGCTCGAAGCCATGCAGATGGGCGACAAGATCGTGGTCATGAACCACGGCGTGGTCGAGCAGTTCGGCACCCCGCAGGAGATCTACGACCGGCCGGCGACCCTGTATGTGGCCGACTTCATCGGCTCCCCGCCGATGAACTTCCTGGCCTTCGACGGCGCGCTCGCCCCCGGTCAGGCGAGCGTGCATCTGGGCGACTGCGCGGTCGCGGTCCCGCCGGTGCGGGAGGGGATGAGCGGCCGGCCCCTGGCGCTGGGCGTCCGGCCCGAGCATGTCCGGCTCGACGATCACGGGCGGCTGCGCGGCGAGGTGTTCGAGACCGAGTATCTCGGCACCACCCAGATCGCCACGATCGAGACCGCGTTCGGCACGCTCAAGGCCCGGCTGCCCGCGGCCCGGCGGCTGGAGATCGGCGAGCGGGTCGGCCTGTCCTTCTATGCGCCGCGGCTGTCGCTGTTCGACCGGCACACCGGCCGGGCGGTCCGTACCGCGCTGACCGAGGGCGAGTACCATGGCTGAGGTCCGGCTGACGGGGGTCAGCAAGAGCTTCGGCAAGACGGTCGCCATCCGGGACGTCGACCTCGCCGTGGCCGACGGGGAGTTCGTCGTCCTGCTCGGCCCGACCGGGGCCGGCAAGACGACGACCCTGCGCACCGTCGCCGGCCTGGAACGGCCCGAGACCGGCACGGTGCATATCGGTGGGAAGGACGTGACCCGCAGCGCCCCGGCCGAACGGGACGTCGCCTTCGTCTTCCAGCAATACTCGCTCTATCCGCATCTGACCGTGTTCGAGAACATGGCCTTCCCTTTACGGTCCCCGGCCCGCCGGGTGCCGGAAGACCGGATCACCGAGCGGGTCGGCCAGGTCGCCGAGATGCTCAGGATCGACCACAAGCTGGCCAACAAGGCGACCCGGCTTTCGGGCGGGGAGATGCAGCGGGTGGCGATCGGCCGGGCTTTGGTGCGCGACCCCTCGATCTTCCTGATGGACGAGCCGCTCTCCAGCCTCGACGCCAAGCTGCGCGCCGGCCTGCGGGTCGAGCTCAAGCGTATCCAGTACGAGCTCGGGGCCACGATCCTGTACGTCACCCACGACCAGATCGAGGCGATGACGCTCGCCACCCGGGTCGGCGTGCTCAACCAGGGCCGGCTGGTCCAGATCGGCACGCCGAAACAGATCTACGAGGATCCCGACGACATTTACGTCGCCGGCCGTCTGGGCAGCCCGCGCATCAACCTCGTGCCGGCGGGCGTGATCGCCGTTCCCGCCCCGCCGGGCACCGCGACGGTCGGGCTGCGCACCGAGCATGTCGAGATCGGCCGGGACGGCACGCCGGCCACCATCGACCGGATCGAGCATCTCGGCGACCAGAGCCGGGCGCACATGACCGTCGCCGGCACGCCGTTCACCGTGCTGGTCGATGCCCATACCGACCTGGCGCCGGGGGACTCGGTCGGTCTGAGCCCCCGCGCGCCGCTGTTCTTCGATGCGGCGGGCACCCGCATCCGCGCTTAGGGAAGAGGGACGATCGGCGTCGGCACCGACCCGGAAGGAAGCACCATGGATCAGTTCATCAACACCAAGGAAACCCTGGTCACCGAGGCGCTGGACGGGCTGCTGCGGACCTCCGGCGGCCGGATCGCCCGGCTCGACGGCTATCCGCACATCAAGGTCATCGTGCGGTCGGACGGGCCGAAGGACCGGGTGGCGCTGGTCTCGGGCGGCGGCTCGGGGCACGAGCCGGCCCATGCCGGCTTCGTCGGCGAGGGCATGCTCACGGCCGCCGTCTGCGGGGAGGTCTTCGCCTCGCCCTCCGTCGACGCGGTCCTGGCCGGCATCCTGGCGGTGACCGGGGCGCCGGGATGCCTCTTGATCGTCAAGAACTACACCGGCGACCGGCTCAATTTCGGCCTGGCGGCGGAGAAGGCGCGCGCGCTCGGGTACGAGGTCGAGATGGTGGTGGTCGAGGACGACGTCGCCATCCCCGATGCCGCCCAGGCTCGCGGGGTCGCCGGCACGCTGTTCGTGCACAAGGTCGCCGGGGCGGCGGCGGCCGAGGGGGCGGATCTCGCCACCGTCGCCGCGGCGGCGCGGAGGGTGGCCGACAAGGTCGTCTCGATCGGCATGTCGCTCGACACCTGCATGATCCCCGGGGCGGCCCGGGAGGCGCGGATCGAGCCGGGCCAGGCCGAACTCGGGCTCGGCATCCACGGCGAGCCGGGGATCGAGAAGGTGCCGTTCGACGGGGCCAGGGGGGCGGTGGCGCTGGTGTTGAGCCGGCTGCGCGACCATTACGACCATACGGTTCCGCACGCGCTGCTGCTCAACAATCTCGGCAGTTGCACCGAGCTGGAGATGGGGGTGCTGGCCGAGGAGATCACCCGGTCCGATCTGGCCGATGCGCTCACCCGGGTGGTGGGGCCGGCGCCGCTGATGACCTCGCTCGACATGCGCGGCTTCTCGGTCTCCCTGCTGGCGCTGACCGAGCGGGAGCAGGCCTGGCTCGACGCGCCGACCGGTGCCCCGGCCTGGCCCGGTAGCCACGCCATCCATCGGCCCGACGTGCTGCCGATGCCGGCGGGGCTGGGGGAAACCGCACAGCCGACCCCGTCGGCCGATCCGCAGCGGCGGGCCTGGCTGCTGAAGGCCTGCGGCATCCTCGAAGCCCAGGAGGTCGACCTCAACGTGCTCGATGCCAAGACCGGCGACGGCGACACGGGCTCGACCGTCGCCACCGCGGCCCGGGCGGTTTCCGCCATGGTGGACGCCCTCCCCTTGGCCGATCCGCCGGCGCTGCTGCGGGCGATCAGCGGGGAGCTGAGCACGGCCATGGGCGGCTCCAGCGGCGTGCTGCTGGCCATCTTCTGCGCCGCGGCGGGGGAAGCGGCCGAGGACGGTGCCGGTTTGCCGGCCGCCCTGGAAGCCGGGCTCGACCGCATGATGGCCGTCGGCGGGGCCAGGCCCGGCGACCGGACCATGATCGACGCCCTGGCGCCGGCCCTTGAGGCGCTGGCCGCCGGGGAAGCGATGCCGGCCGTCGCGGCGGCGGCCCGGCAGGGGGCCGACGCCACCAGGGCGATGCCCGCCCGTGCCGGCCGCTCCGCCAATGTCTCGATCGCCGACCTCGAAGGTCACGCCGATCCCGGGGCCGAGGCGGTGGCCCGCCTGTTCGCCGGTCTCGCCTGAGGACCGCGCACCGCATGGGGGGAGGGGCCGCGATGTCCGATCGAACAGGCCGGCCGCAGCCGGTCCGGGCCGGTTGCCGCCGGCCCTTCGCTCCCGACCCGGTCCGCCCGGCGCGGGCCGTCGGGCTGACCGCGGATCTGCTCGAAGCCGCGGCCCGGGCGCTGCTGCAGGCCGAGGATCGGCTGGGAGTGCTGGACACCGCGATCGGTGACGGCGATCACGGCCGCAACATGGCCCGCGGCGCCCGCGCCGTTGCCGGGATCGCCCGGGACGTCGTGGAACGGCCGCTGCCCGAGGCGTTGCACCGCCTGGGCATGACGGTCGTGAACTCGGTCGGTGGTGCTGCCGGGCCGCTCTACGGGTCCTGCCTCTTGGCGATGGCGCAGGCGGCCGAGACCGAAGCCCCCGGTCGGCCGATCGATCCGCCGATGCTGGCGCGCCTGTGGGCGGCGGGCGTCGAGGCGGTCAAGCGGCGCGGACGTTCGGATGTCGGGGCGAAGACGATGCTGGACGTGTTGGTGCCGGCGCTCGCCGCGCTGTCCGCCAGCCCCCGCCTGACGGCCGAAGCGGTGCGGGCGGCCGCCGAGGCGGGGCTCGCCGGCACCGGGCCGATGCGGGCCACCAAGGGCCGGGCGGCCTATCTCGGGGACCGGTCGGTCGGTCACCTGGACCCCGGCGCGGCATCGGCGGCCTTGATCATCGAAAGGGTGATCGATGCCGTGGAAGCCGGCCGATGACGGCCCGGGTCTCCCTGGTGATCGTGTCCCACTCCCCGGGGATCGCCCGGGGCACGGTCGACATGGTCCGGCAGATGGTGGGCGACGAGATCGCGGTGGTCGGTGTCGGCGGCCGGCCCGACGGCAGCCTGGGGACGGATTGCCCGATGATCCGGGCGGCGATCGAATCGGTCTATTCGAAGGCGGGGGTCGCCGTCCTGGTCGACCTGGGCGGAGCCGAGACCAACAGCGAGATGGCGATCGAACAGTTGCCGCCGGCCTGGGCGGATCGGGTGACGATCTGCGATGCCGCGATCGTCGAAGGGGCGATCATGGCGGCGACCGAGGCTGCCGCCGGCGCCGATCTCGACGCCGTCCGGCGGGCGGCAGAGGAGTACTAGTCAGTGGCTTCGGCTGTCCCGTCCGTGCCGTTGCTCGAAGCGGCGGTGTCGATCGCCGACGACAGCGGCCTGCACGCCCGACCGTCGGTGGCGCTGTCCCAACTCGCCAAGCGGTTCGCCGCGCGCGTGGAACTCACGGTCGGCGAGGCCGGACCGTGGGTGAACGCGAAATCCGCCACCGCCGTCCTGCGCCTGAAAGCCAGCCGCGGGGACACCCTGTCGGTGCGGGCCGAAGGAGACGATGCGCGCCAGGCGATCGATGCCGTGATCGCGCTGGTCGCGCGCGGTTTCGACCCACCGTGAGCGGTGATCCCGATACGCTTGCCCTGACCACAGGCCGCTGCGGCAGTTCCGGCCGGGTGGTCGCCCCCCTGGTCGTCCTGCCGGCGTTGGAACGCCCCCGGCCGAAGGCGGGCGAGGTGCCGGGAGCGGCCGCGCCGATGACCCGGTTTCGGGGGGCCTTGATGGCCGTGCGCAGCGAATTGGCCGATCTGGCCGACCGAGCGCCGCGGGCCGAAGCCGGGATCATCGCGTTCCAGCAGGCCGTCCTGGACGACCCCGAGATGATCGACCCCGTCGCCGACGCGATCGCCGCCGGGGACGACCCGGGCAAGGCCTGGCACGCCGCCTTCGCCGCCGCGATCGCCGAGCTGGATGCCGGGGACGACCCGACCTGGGCGGTGCGGGGGGACGATCTGCGCGAGCTCAGGGACCGGGTCGGATCGATCCTGCAGCCGGGCGGACACGCCCGATCCGCGGAACCGGCCGATCTGGCCGGGCATATCCTGTGGACCGACAGGATCGGCCCGGCCGCCTTCATCGAGGCGTGCCTTGCCGGCCTCGCCGGTGCCGTGGTGCGTCAGGCGAGCCCGGCCAGCCACATCGCCATCATCGCCCGATCCCGCGGCGTGCCGCTCCTGGTCGGTGCGTCGGGCCCGCTGCCGGAGCACGGGCCGCGGGGCGATCACCTGCTCGACGCGGATGCCGGCGGCCTGTGGCGCCTGCCATCGTCCGCCGCCGCGCCGGTTCGCGCCGGCGTGCCCGGCCCGGGGGCACCGGCCGCCCGGCCGGGCGCGGTCGCGACCGACACCGGCGATCCGGTTGCGCTGACCGTCAGCGTGGATCAACCGCTGCGCCCCGGCGCCGGGCTCCCCGAGGCGGCATCGGCGGTGGGGCTGGTGCGGACGGAGTTCGTCGGCGCCGATGCCGGCCGGCCGCTGGCCGAAGCCGCCCAGACCGGCCGCTACCGGGCGATCCTGGCGGCCGGGGCCAGCCGGCCGGTGGTCTTCCGGCTGTTCGATGCGGGCGGCGACAAGCCGCTGATCGGCCTGACCGGGCCGGAAGAACCCAACCCGCTGCTGGGTCCCAGGGGGATCCGGGCCCTGTTGCAGGCGCCGGACCTGCTCGCGATCCACATCCGTGCGCTGCTGCGGGCATGCGGACGGGAAGGGGCCGCGACGGCCGATCTCCTGCTCCCCATGGTCGGGACGATGGAGGAGGTGACGGCCGCCCGCGCGGCCGTCGATGCCGCGGCAACCGCCGTACGGGCCGAAGGGGTCGCCGTTCCGCCGGTCCGTCTGGGACTGATGGTGGAGGTGCCGGCGACCGCGCTGACCATCGACCGCTTCGAGGCGGACTTCCTGGTGCTCGGCGGCAACGATCTGGCGCAATACGCCCTGGCCCGGTCGCGGGACCGGGAGATCTCCTGCTACAATGCCGGGGTGACGCATCCGGCGGTGGTGGAGATGATCGAACGCACGGTGGCCTCGGCCCGGCGCCGGGACCTGCCGCTCAGCTATTGCGGGCCGCTGCTGGACGAGCCCGGTGCTTTGTCCATGGTCCTGTCGGCCGGTGTCCGCACGCTGGTGGTGCCGATATCGGCTCTGGCGCCGGTGGCGGGGGCCGTCCGCGCCTGGCCGGAGGCGGCGGCGGGATGAGCGACCGGTCCGTCCCCGATGCCGATGAGTTGGTGGCCGCCTACAAGACCCTGCTGCGCGACTATCTCGCCCGGCGGCCCTCCGGCGCGCGCCAGCGCATCGCCAAGGTGATGGGCACGCACAAGAGCTTCGTCTCCCAGATCACCAATCCGAGCTACCGGGTCCCGGTACCGGCCCAGCATGTGCAGACGATCATCGACGTCTGCCATTTCTCGCCGGAGGAAAGGGCGGCCTTCCTGTCCGCCTACCGCCGGGCGCATCCCGGCTTCGCCGAGCCGATGGGACCGGCGGCGGTGCAGGTGCCGTCCGGCTTCTGGGTGCCGCTCCCTGACCATGTCACGGCCGAGCAGGCCCGGGAGATCGAGCGCGTCGTCCGCCGGCTGACGGCCGATCTCATCGGTCTGGCAACGCCCGTCGCGCCGGCGGATCGGAGTACCGGTTCCCGTCCGGGCTCGCGGCTGCGGGGGTGATCGTGGCTGCCGAGCACCCGGTCGACCGGTTGGTGAGCGACGCGCTGTCGGGTTTCGCCCGCCAGCATGCCGATCGGGTCGCCCTGCATGCGGCGCCGCGGGTGCTGTACCGTGCCGGACCAGCCCCGGCCGGCAAGGTGGCCCTGATCGCCGGCGGCGGGTCGGGGCACGAGCCGCTGCATATCGGCTTCGTCGGCCGGGGCATGCTCGATGCGGCCTGCCCGGGGGAGGTGTTCACCTCGCCCACCCCGGAACAGGTGCTGACGGCGTATCGCCTGGTCGCCGGGCCGGCGGGCGCCCTGATGGTGGTGAAGAACTATCCCGGCGACGTCATGAATTTCGACATGGCCCTGGAGGCGGTCGCCGGCCCGGTCGACCGGGTGCTGGTGACCGACGACGTCGCCACCCGGGACGGCCGGGACTCCGACACCGCCCGAGGGCTGGCGGGGACCGTCGTGGTCGAGAAGATCGTCGGGGCGGCGGCCGAACGCGGAGCGGACCTCGCGGCCTGCACCCGGCTGGGCCGGGCGGTCGTTTCCGCCACCGGGTCCCTGGCGGTCGCCTTCTCCGGTGCGGCGATCCCGTTTGCCGACCACCCGCCGTCCCCCTGGGGGCCGGGGGAGATCGAGGTCGGTGTCGGCATCCACGGCGAACCGGGCCGGCGGCGCGGCCCCCGGCCGCCGGTGGCCGACCTGGCCGAAACGCTGGTGGCGGAGATCGTTGCCGCCTTGGGTCTGCGCCGCGGTCAACCGGTCATGGTGCTGGTCAACGACCAGGGCGGGCTGCCGGCGGTCACCCTGCACGGCGTCGCCGCCGCGGTCGACCGCGCGGTGGAGCGGCGGGGGCTGGTCCCGGCACGCCGGCTGGCCGGCACCTACTGCACGACGCTCAACATGAACGGCTGCTCGGTCACCCTGACGGTGGTCGACGAGGCCTGGCTGCCGCTGTGGGACGCGCCGGCCGACACGGTGGCGTGGTCCCGACGCTGACGGGACGCGGGACCGGGCCGATCTGCACTCAGATGGACCCATCCGAAGGCAGGTAAGTCGATCGACTTCAAGCGGGTAAGGTGATCGACGTTAAAGAGCGAGACCCTCCTCCCTGCGTCCGTTCGGACGCTTGGATGCTCTGGGGTGTCCGCCGCACGGCCACGACAGGGGAGGGAGGCGGGTACATCGTTGTTGACAGCATCGATGGCCACGCGGTCTAATCCGGGCGGTGTGGTATAGACCGCATGGCCCGGCCAACCCGATCGCTCTCCGATGCTCGCGCTCGATCCCGATTCCGAGACACCGCTGTACCGCCAGCTCAAGACCCTGCTGCAGACCCAGATCCAGTCCGGGGCCCTTGCGGTGGGCGGCCGTGTGCCGTCCGAGCGGGAGCTGGCCGATGCCCACGGCGTCAGCCGGATGACCGCCCGCCAGGCCATCCAGTTGCTGGCCGCCGATGGTCTGGTGCGCTCCCGGACCGGCAAGGGCACCTATGTCAACCGGCCCAAGATCGACCATTCCCAGCGCCGGCTGACCGGGTTCACCGAGGAGATGCACCGGCTCGGCCGCCGCCCCGGCGGCCGCTTGCTCGATACGGCCGTGCGTCCGGCCGGCCCGGCTGTCGCCGAACGCCTGCATCTGGTCGAGGCGGCGCCGGTGGCCGTCATTCGCCGGCTGCGCTCGGCCGACGATCTGCCTTTGGCGATCGAGGTCGCCCATCTCGACGCCCGCCGGTTCGACGGCCTCGCCGAGCGGTCCGATCTGGGTGAGCGCTCGCTCTACGCCGTTCTGACGGAGCGGTACGGCACCACGCTGGCCTGGGCGGACCAGTCGGCGGAGGCCGACTTGCCCACCCCGGCCGAGCGGGCGACCCTGGCCATGCCGGCCCGCGCCGCCGTGCTCCGCCTCGAACGGGTGTCCTTCGATCGGGACAAC
This sequence comes from Alphaproteobacteria bacterium, assembly GCA_028281265.1. Lineage (GTDB taxonomy): Bacteria > Pseudomonadota > Alphaproteobacteria > DSM-16000 > Inquilinaceae > JANQKE01. The sequence continues at coordinate 81,874 of JANQKE010000188.1, forward strand.
CGGCCGGTCGAATACGTCACCGCCGCCTATCGCGGCGACCTCTATCGGCTGCGCAGCGTGCTGCGGCCCCAGGCCAGTTGATCCCGGATTGATGAACCCAGCCTCCCCCGACCTCCCGACCGGGGCCGCGGCCTATATGGCGGCCGCGCGCCGTGTGCTCGACGCCGTCGCCGACACGCAGATGCCGGCGATCGACGCTGCGGCCTCCCTGTGCGCCGAAGCGATCCGGCGGGACGGGCAGATCTTCCTGTTCGGGACCGGCCATTCGCACATGCTGGCCGAGGAGGGGCATTTCCGCGCCGGCGGCCTGGCCCCCGTATGCCCGATCCTGGCGACCGGGCTGATGCTGCACGAAGGCGCGTTGACCAGCACCCGGCTGGAGCGCACGCCCGGCATCGCGGCCGCGGTGCTCGACCGCTATCCGATCGGGCCGGCGGACGTCGTGGTCGTCTTCTCCAATTCCGGCGTCAACGCGGTGCCGGTGGAGGCGGCGGAGACCGCCAAGGCGAAAGGGGCCAAGGTCATCGGCGTGATCGCCGCCGCCTACGCCGCCGCGGCGACCCCGCCGGCCGGCGGCCGGCCGCTGAGCGCGGTCGTCGATCTGGTGATCGACAATCGGGGCCCGCCGGGCGACGCGCTGGTCGAGATCCCGGGCAGCGGGCAGCGCACCGGCCCCGGCTCGACCCTCGCGGCGGCCTTCATCCTCAACGCGGTCCTGACGGAGACCGCCTGCCGGCTGGCCGAAGCCGGGATCCGGCCGCCGGTCTACGTCAGCGCCAACATGCCCGGCGCCCAGGAGAACAATGCGGGCCTGATCGACCGCTACCGGCCCCGCAACCCGCATCTGTGACGGACGTGGGGATTTTTCCCACAAAGCCCGTGCCACGGCGACGATCGTGGGAGGTTTTCCCACGCAACCAACCGGCCGCACCGCACCCACCGCGGCCCGACACAGGAGGAGGACCAATGACCATGACCCGCACATCCGTTCTGGCCGGGGCGGCGACGGCCCTGGCGCTGACGGCGCTGTCGGCACCGGCCCTGGCCCAGACCGAGCTTCTGATCTGGCACATGGAGCAGCCGCCCCACCGGGTGGAGCGCATCCAGTCCCTGCTCGACGCCTTCAACGCGGCGAACCCGGACATCACCGTCCGACAGGAGCCGCAGAACTGGGGCGAGATCTATGCCAAGGCCCCGGCCGCGGTGGCCGCCGGCAACGCGCCCGACCTGTTGTTCGCCATCCCCGACTTCACCCCGCTGCTCAAGCAGCTCGGCGCGGTCCAGCCGGTCGACGCCATCGTCGCCATGCTGGACGAGGCGCATGGCTTCTACCCCGCCGCGCTCGAACCGTACGCCTATGACGGCCATGTCTGGGCGGTGCCGCTGTACAACATGGCGGTATCGCTGTGGTATCATCGGCCGATGCTGGAGGCCGCCGGGATCGCGCCGCCGACGACGTGGGACGCGTTGCGGGCCGCCGCCGAGGCCCTGACCGGTGACGGCGTCTACGGCATCGGGCTGCCGGCGAACAAGCATCTCTACACCGACCAGACGACCTACGCCCTGATGGTCAACAACGGGGCGTCCGCCCTGTACGACGCCGACGGTTCGATCCGCTTCGACACCCCGGAAACCCAAGGCGCGCTCGCCTTCTACGACGAACTCGCCGCCTTCTCCCCGCCCGACATCGCCAGCTGGACCTGGGGCGAGGCCGAGGCCTGCTTCGCCTCGCGGGCGTGTGCGATGATCCTACAGTTCACCGTCATCACCACCTTCGAGACGCAGACCGACGGCACGCCGGACCAGTTGGGCGTGGCCGCGATCCCGGCGGCCGAGGGGGTCGCCGATCCCGGCACGATCGCCTACGCCAACGGCGTGATGCTGCTGACCGACGACCCGGCCAAGCATGACGCGGCGGCCGAGTTCCTGTCCTTCCTGATGACGCCGGAGAATTACGGCCGCTTCCTCAACATGGAGCCCGGCCTCTTCCTGCCGGTGACGGAAACCGGGGCGGAGGCGGAGTCCTTCTGGTCCGACCCGGTGGCGGTGGCCTATCGCAGCCAGATCGAAACCATGCTGGAGAACAGCCGGAACGGGCGGCTGTTCGGCTTCACCGACGGCAACATCTTCCCCTCGATCGCCGCGATCTCGGCCCAGAACCTGATCTCCCAGGCGACCCAGAGGGTCGTGCTCGGCGACGAGGATCCGGCCGACGCCGCCGCCGAGGTCCAGGAGATGATGGAAGACGCGATCGAGTAAGCGCGTCCCCCGCATCCCGGGGGGATCGGCTGGATCGACCGGCGTTCGGATGGCCTCGTCCGAACGCCGGTAAGGTGATCGACTTCAAAGAGTTAGAGCATCCCCCAGCCGGCCCCGTCGCCCGCCAGACCCGTCGCCAGACAGCGCCACCGTTCATGTCCGTGACTTCCAGCCCAGAGCCCGGGACGGCCGCCGATCGGGCCACGCGGCGGCCGCGCGCCTGGCCGGCGGGGCTCGACAGCCGGCGACGGCGGGAGGCCGCGCTCGGCTATCTGTTCATCGCCCCGCTGGTGCTGTGGCTGGTGGCCACGATCCTGTGGCCGCTCGCCGCGTCGGTCCATCTCAGCCTGCTCGACGTCCGCCTGATCGGCACCCAGGGCAGCTTCATCGGCCTGGACAACTATATCCGGGTGCTGACCGACGACCGGTTCTGGGCGGCGATCGGCCGGTCCGGCATCTGGATCCTGGGCAATGCCGTCCTGCAGACGGTCCTGGCGTTTTCCGCCGCGCTGGTCCTGGCGCAGCTCTTCCCCGGGGTGCGGGTGGCCCGGACCCTGGTGATCCTGTCCTGGATCGTGCCGACGGTGGTGGCGGTGATCTTCTGGCGGTTCCTGCTCAACGCCTCGGGCGGCGGGCTGATCAACCCGCTGCTGATCGAGCTGGGACTGACCGACGATCCGGTCGGCTTCTTCAGCTCCGGCGGGTCGGCGATGACGTCGCTGATCGTCATCAACTCCTGGCGGTGGTTCCCGTTCATCACCGTGATCCTGCTCGCCGCCCTGTTGCGGGTGCCGTCGGATCTGTACGAGGCGGCGGCGATCGACGGGGCGACGGCCGTCCAGCGCTTCCGCTACATCACCGTGCCGATGCTGCAGCCGACCCTGTTCGTGGTCGGGCTGATCGGCACGCTGCTGTCGTTCAACGTGTTCGACATCATCTGGCTGATCACCGCCGGCGGACCGTCGAGCGACACCACCACCGCACCGGTGATGATCTACGAGACCGCCTTCAAGCGCTTCCGGCTCAGCATCGCCGCGGCCATGTCGGTCGTCACGGCGCTGATCCTGGTCGCCTTCGCGCTCGTCTTCATCCGCTTTGCCCAACCCAAGGAGATGGGATGAAACGGTCGCCTGGAACCGCGATCGCCCGGACGCTGGTCCTGGCGATGCTGACCCTGTTCATCGTGGTGCCGTTCTACTGGGTGGTGGCGGGCTCGTTCCGCGCGCCGGCGGAGATCATCGCGCGGGAGGTGATCTGGTTCCCGCAGAGCGTCACCTTCGAGCATTACGAGAACCTGCTGCGCCAGTCGCCGTTTCCGACCTATCTGCTCAACAGCCTGATCGTGGCGGCCGGCACGATGCTGGCGACGGTGGTGGTCAGCACGCTGGCGGCCTACGGCTTCTACCGGTTGCGGTTTCCCGGCCGGGAATGGCTGTTCCGGGCGACCTTGCTGGCCTACGCCTTCCCGGGGGTGCTGCTGATCGTGCCGATGTACGGGATGATGAGCGGGCTGGGTCTGATCGACAATCTGCTGTCGCTGATCATCATCAACGTCACCTTCGCCGCGCCGTTCGCGGTGTGGATGATGAAGGTGTTCTTCCAGACCATCCCGAAGGAGCTGGAGGAGGTGGCCGAGCTCGACGGCGCCACCCGGCTTCAGGTGCTGACCCGCATCCTGCTCCCCCTGGCGGCCCCGGGGGTGGCGGCGATCGGCATCTTCGCCTTCGTGATGTCGTGGACGGAGTACATGTTCGCCTCCATCCTCATCCTGTCCGACGGCCTGCGCACCTTGCCGGTCGGCCTCGCCGGGATCATCGGCCAGTACCAGATCGACTGGGGCCTGCTGCTGGCCGGGGCGACCCTGGTGACGGTTCCGGTGGTGGTGCTGTTCACCCTGATCGGCCGGTACTTCATCGCCGGGATGACCGCCGGTGCGGTGAAGTGACGGCCATCGGCCCCGCGGACCCGCTTTGGCTCGGCCTCGACGCCGGCAGCTCGGTCGTCAAGGCGGCCCTGTTCGATGCCCGCGGCCGGGAAGTGGCCTCGGCCGGCCACCCGATGGGAGCGGTCAAGCCGCATCCCGGCTGGTCCGAAGTGCCGATGCAAGCGGCGTGGGACGCCACCGTGGCCAGCATCCGCGCGGTGCTCGACCGGGCTCCCGATGCGGCGTCGCGGGTCGCCGGGATCGGGGTGACCGGCTGCATGGTCGGGGCCTGGCCGATCGATGCGGCGGGGCGGCCGGTCCGCAACGGCATCCTGTGGAACGACGGCCGGGCGCAAGACCTCATCGACCGGCTGATCGATCGCCATCCCGGTCTGCTGGCCGATGTGTTCGCGGCGGATGGCTGCGTCCTGCAGCAGGGCTGTACCCTGCCGGTGGTCGCCTGGCTGGCCGAAGCCGAGCCCGACGCGCTCGCCCGGACCGCCGCCATCCTCGGCACCAAGGACTGGATCCGCTACCGGCTGACGGGCCGGGTGGCGATCGACGAGACCGAGACCGCCGTCGCCCCCGGGGACACCCGGACCCGGCGGCATGACCCGGGCCTCCTGGCCCTGTTCGGCCTGGACGCCCATGCCCGCCGGTTCCCCGCCGTCCGGCCCAGCGCGGCCTTGGCCGGTACCGTCACCGCGGTGGCGGCACGGCAGACCGGCTTGCGGGCCGGCACCGCCGTGGCGATCGGCGCGGGCGACGTGCCGGCCAGCACCTTGGGCGTCGGCGCGTCGGCACCGGGGCGCGGCTGCGTCATCCTGGGCACCACCTGCCTGGTCGGCAGCGTCGTGCCCGAGCCGGTGTTCGAGCCGCCGGAGGTCGGCTTGCTGTTCGCGCTGCCCAATGGCCGCTGGCTGCGCACCATGACCAATGTCGCCGGCACCACCAATCTCGACTGGGCGCTGGCACGTCTGCTGCCCGATGCCGGTGGCGACCGCTTCGCCGCGGCCGAGCGGCTGGCGGCACCGGTGGCGCCCGGCGCGCGCGGGCTGGTCTATCTGCCCTATCTGTCGGAGGTCGGGGTGATCGCCCCGTTCGTCGACTGGAACGCGCGGGGCGAGCTGTTCGGGCTGACCGACCGGCACGCCGCCGCCGATCTGGTCCGCGCGGTCTACGAAGGGGTGGCGCTGTCGATCCGGGACTGCCTGTCGGCGATGCCGAACCGGCCGGACCGGTTGCGGCTGGCCGGCGGCGGCGCCCGCAGCCCGCTGTGGTGCCGGATCATCGCGGACGTGACCGGCTGCGCGATCGAGGTGCCGGCGGGCAGCGAGTTCGGCGCCCGGGGGGCGGCACTGCTGGCCGCCGTCGCCACCGGCCGATACGCCGACGTCGACGCGGCCGTCGCGGCCACCGACCGGCTGGACCGGACCTACGCGCCCGATCCGTCGACCGCGCCCGCCTACGACCGGGCCTATGCGACCTACAAGGCGCTGCGGCAGGCGCTGCGGCCGGTCTGGGCTCAGGCGGGCGGCCGCCCCGACTGACCGGTCAGCCGGCGCGGACCTGCACCGTCTCCCCGATCCAGTCGAGGGTCCGGCGCAGATCGTCGAAGTCCGGCAGCCGCACCCGCATCCAGGCGTTGGCCATGAACCCGGCGGCGACCGGCTGGGTCGGCGTCCCCGGTTCGGGCAGGTGAAACGCCGTGACCTTGTCGTGCAGGTCGGCGAACACCCGCTCGACCCCCCCATAGCCGGCGATCACCCCGTCCCGGTCGGGGCGCAGGGCGATCAGCCCGCAGGCGTAGCGCCGGCTGGGCTGCTGCTCGACCCGGCCTCCGGTCACCGCCAGCGCCCAGTCCCGATAGAGGTCCATCTCGTTGGCGTCGTTGTAGAGATCCCAGTGGTTGACCCCGGGTGGCCGACAGCCGATCTCCGACACCTTGAGCCCTTTCGGCCCGAAGAACCATTCCATATGCGTTGCCGTCGTGCCGATGCCCAAGGCCGCGTTCACCCGGGCGGCGACGGCCCGGACATCGTCATAGACCGGGCTTTCGACGGCGTTGGTGGCGACCATCTGCGGGCTGATCCACCGGGTGCGCATCGCCTCCAGCACGTTGGGGAAGTAGTGGGTGACGAAGCTGTGGCCGATGCGCCCGCCGACCGACAGCGTGTCCAGGAACCCTTCATGCCCGTCGACCCATTCCTCCACCGCCACCGGGGCGCGGTCGGCGACGCGGCTGTCCAAGAGGGCCTGCTCCAGCTCCGGCGGCGTGGCCGCCTTGAAGGTGCCGGAGGCGCCGGCCGCATCCCGGGGCTTGATCACCACCGGCAGGCCGACGGCAGCGGCGAACGCCCGCACCTCCCGGGGGTCGTCGGTGCCGATCGACTGCGCGACCGGGATCCCGGCCGTCCGCAGCGCGTCCTTCATCGCTGGCTTGTCGCGGCACAGATAGGCGGTGCGCACCGAGGTCCCGGGGATGCCGGTGGCTTCCCGCACCTTGGCCGCCGGCAGCACATGCGCCTCGATCGTGGCTTCCAGCCGGTCCACCCATTCAAGGGACTGTAGGTGGCGGACGGCGCCGAGCAGCTCCCCCTCGTCGGTGACGGAGCGTATCTGGACGTATCGGGTCAGCCAGCCGCGGAGCTCCCCGTCCAGATGGTCGGGCGGCCGCTCTCCGATCGCGGTGACGTTCGTGCCGATGGCCTTGAGGGCGCGCACGAAATGCCGCTGGTAGCTCGGGAAGGCCGGCTCGATCAGGATCACGTTCATCGCGGGCACCCGGTGGCGGTGGATGGGGGGAGGGGAACGCTGGATCACCTTATCTGCGTTCATCAAATGGACTCATCTGACCGCAGATAAGGTGATCGACTTCAAAGAGTTAGATCGGGATTGGGACGTCAGGGGCGATCGCGAGCGCGATCGCCCCTGACGTCCCAATCCCGATCTGGCGCCGGGTCATACGGCAATCCGCCGGAACCGGCCACCGCCCCGGTGCCCGCCCGTCCGATACCCGCCCGTCCGATACCCGCCCGCCCCGGTGCCCGCCCGCCCCGGTGCCCGTCCGATCGTGCGTCACCGGCGCCCGGCCAGCCGGTCTGCGCCGGCTGCACGGCCTGCCTGCGCGGGGTCTGCGCGCAACCGGCATGCGGGGGGTGCGTTTGAAGCCGTGGAATGTCCCCGTTACACCCGCCCAATCCGTAAAAAGCCGCCGGACCTTGACCGCCCGCGCACCCGCACCATCCGGCCTGGAGAGGGACCATGCCGATCGCCCCCGCCGATCTGCCGCGCGAAGCCCGCCGCACCGTCGCCCGTCTGACCCCTGGCCTGCAACGTGTCTTCAAGGACGAGCCGGTGCTGTGGCCGCCGTTCCTGATCCGGCTGGAACGGGAGTTGCCGCGGCTGCTCGACCTGCTGCACCGGCTCTATGGCTGGCGCTACGACTTTCACTGGCACCTCGAACAGGTGCTGCTGACGGCCGCCCGCGCTTGGCGGGAGCGGCCGGCGCCGTGGCGCGCCTGGGACGCCGAGGAGGAGGCCGCCGCGGCGGCCGGCCGGCCCTGGTTCCACGACAACCGCCAGGTGGGGGCGGTCGCCTATGTCGATCGGTTCGCCCACGACCTGGAGGGCTTGCGGGAACGGCTGCCCTATCTCGATCGCCTCGGCGTGACCTATCTGCACCTGATGCCGCTCTTGCGCGCCCGGGCGGGGGAGAGCGACGGCGGCTACGCCGTGTCCAGCTATCGGGAGGTCGAGCCCCGGCTCGGCACGATGTCGCAGCTCGCCCAGTTGGCGACCGAGCTGCGGTGGCGCGGCGTGCGGCTGTGCCTGGACTTCGTGTTCAACCACACCGCCGATGACCATGACTGGGCGCTCGCCGCCAAGGCCGGGGACAGGGACAAGCAGGACTATTACTGGATGTTCGACGACCGGACCGTGCCGGACCGGTTGAGCCCCGGCCTGCGGGAGATCTTCCCCGATCGCGGCGGGGACGCGTTCACCTTCGTTCCCGAACTCGGCAAGCATGTCTGGACGACGTTCAACACCTATCAGTGGGATCTGAACTTCTCCAACCCCGCCCTGTTCCGCCAGATGGCCGAGGAGATGCTGTTCCTGGCCAATCGGGGGGTCTCGGTCCTGCGGCTCGACGCGGTGCCGTTCATCTGGAAGCGGGAAGGGACCGACAGCGAGAACCAGCCCGAGGCGCACGGGATCATCCAGGCGTTCAATGCGATCGGCCGGATCGCCGCCCCGGGCCTGGCGTTCAAGTCCGAAGCGATCGTCCATCCCGACCAGGTCACGTCCTACGTGTCCCCGCAGGAGGCCCAGGTCAGCTACAACCCGCTGCTGATGGTGCTGTTGTGGGAGAGCCTGGCGACCCGCGACACCACGCTGATGCGCCACAGCCTGATCAAGCGCTTCGGGCTGCCGGACGGGGCGGGCTGGATGACCTATATCCGCTGCCATGACGATATCGGCTGGGGCTTCGCCGACGAGGATGCCGCGGAATGCGGCATGAACGGCTTCGACCACCGCCGGTTCCTCAACGCCTTCTACACCGGCCGGTTCCCCGGCAGCGTCGCCCGCGGGCTGCCGTTTCAGGAGAACCGGCGGACGGGCGACATGCGGATCAGCGGCGCGCTGGCCAGTCTCGCCGGGCTGGAGGCCGCCCGGGCGAAGCGGGACCGGGCCGGCGTGGAGCTGGCCCTGGCCCGCATCCGGCTGCTGTACGGCATCATCCTGACGATCGGCGGGGTGCCGCTGATCTATCTCGGCGACGAGCTGGCGGTGGAGAACGACTACGCCTTCGCCGACGACCCGCACCGCCGCGACGACAATCGCTGGGCCCACCGCCCGGTGATGGACTGGCAGCGGGCCGAGCGCGATCTCGCCGACCCGGCCAGCCCCGCCGCGCGGACCACCGCCGCCCTTCGGCGGCTGATCGCGGTCCGCCAGGACCAGCCGGCCCTGGCCGGCCCGGCGATGACCATCCTGTCGGTCCGGAACGCCCATGTGCTGGCCTATCGCCGCGGGGCGGTGGACCGGCCCCTGGTCGTTCTCGCCAACGTTACCGAGACGCCGCAAGGGGTGGCCGATGCGGGGCTGGTGAGCCTGCTGGGGTCCGGGCCGTGGCGTGAGCTGGTGAGCGACACCCCGGTCGCCTGGGACCCGGCGGCCGGGGTGACCCTGCCGCCCTACGGCCTGTGGGTGCTGTCCGGCGGTTGAGCGCGTGGCGGACTTCGGTAGGGTGGGACGGTCGAGCCCGGATCCCGATCCGGCACCCCTGCCCGTCGCCTTGCGTGAGCCCGCCCCGATGTCCACCCCGGTTCCCCGCATCGCCCTGATCGGCTTCCAGCTCGAGACCAACGGCTTCGCCCCGATCGCGACCGAAGACGAGTTCCGCGCCAAGGTCTATCTCGCGGGCGCCGCCCTGACCGAGGATCTGGGATCCGCGGCGCCGCGGGTGTCGGCCACCACCTCCGGGTTTGCCGCGGCGATGGACGCGACCGGACCGTGGCAGCCGGTGCCGATCGTCGAGACCGCGTGCAACCCGTCCGGCCCGGTCGACCAGGCGTTCTTCGATCGGCTGCTGGGCGACATGCGCCGGCGGCTCGACGCGGCCGGGCCGCTGGACGGGGTCTATTGCGCCCTGCACGGGGCCGCGTCGGCCACCGCCGATCCCGACCCCGACGGGACCATCCTGTCCATGGTGCGGGACGGGGTCGGATCGGACGTGCCGGTGGTCGGCACCCTCGACCTGCACACCAATCTCTCGCGCAGGATGGTGGCGGCGGCCGATCTGCTGATCGCCTTTCTGACCAATCCGCATGTGGACCTGCGGGAGCGGGGGCTCGAAGCCGGCCAGGCGATGCGCCGGCTGCTGGCGGGTGACCGGACGGCCAAGGCGTTCATCAAGCTGCCCCTGCTGCCGCCATCGGTGGCCCTGCTGACCAGCCACGGCGCCTATGCCGACGTGGTGCGGCGCGGCCAGGAGCGGCTGGCCGAGCCGATCGCCAATGTCAGCGCATGCGCCAATTTCAGCCTCGCCGACTCGCCCAAGAACGGCATGGCGGTGCTGGTGACGGCCTGGACCCGGGAGGTCGGCCCGGACGCCGCGGCGGATGCGGCCGACGCGCTGGCCCGGGATCTGGCCGGTCAGCTCTGGCGGGACCGGCCACGGCTGGAGGCCCGTCTCACCCCGCTGGACGCAGCCACGGAAGAGGCGGTGGCGGTCGCGCGCACGCCCGATCTGCCGCCGCTGCTGCTGGCCGATGTGGCCGACAATCCCGGTGGGGGCGGCCGCGGCAACACCATGCACCTCCTGGAAAGTCTGTACCGGGCCGGGGTGACCGGGGCGGTGGTCGGCATCGTCTTCGACCCCGACCTCGCCGCCGAGGCGCATGGCCTGCCGATCGGCACCGCCTTCACCGCCCGGTTCAACCGGTCCGAGGACAGCCCCCATTCCGCCCCGTTCGCGGCCCCGGCGGTGGTCGCCCAGCTCAGCGATGGGGAGATCGTCGGCCGGCGCGGCATGGCGGCGGGGCGGAAGCTCTCCCTCGGGCCGACGGTGCGGCTGCGGCTGCCGGTCGCCGGCAAGGGCGGCGCCCCGTCCCGCGCCGCTGCGGGCGGGACCGTCCCCGCCGGTATCGATGCCCCGGCTATCGATCCCCCGGGTATCGACGTGGTCGTCGTCAGCATCCGGCATCAGTTGCACGAGCCGCGGATGATCGAACATGTCGGGGTGGATCTCGCGGCCGTGCGGGTGCTGGCGGTCAAGAGCCGCGGGCATTTCCGCGCCGCCTTCGACGAGCGGTTCCCGCCCGACCGGATCCGCGAGGTCGACTGCCCCGGTCTGGTGACCCCGATCCTGGCGCGGGTCCCGTTCCGCCACGTCCCCCGGCCGATCTACCCGCTGGATCCCGACACCGGCTGGTCGGTGCCGGAACCGGGGGCCGGCCGCGTCGGGTGAGGGCGGGACGCCCGAAGCGTGTGCGCGGCAGCGCCGCGCCCCGAACGCCTGACGCGATGCGGGGGGGGCGTCGCCTCGGCGCCGGCCGGTATCAGTCGGAGGCGGGGGCGGGCCGGGCGGCCGCCCGATCGGCCGACCGCACCGCCAGCGCGCCGGCGAGCCCGATCAGGGACGCCAGCAGCATCACCGCCGGCAGCGCCCAGACCGCATTGGCGGCCGTGACGACCAGCCCGGTCACCCCGGCCATCAGCGCCCCGCTCCCGACCGTCAGCGCGCCCGCGAGACCGGCCGCACTGCCGGCCAGGTCCGGCCGGACCGACATCACCCCGGCATTGCTGCTCGGCATCGTCACCCCGTTGCCGAGCCCGACCGCCATGCAGGCGCCGAAGACCACCATGGGATGCTGGACGCCCAGCGCCACCAGGACGAGGCCGAGGCTCAGCCCGGCGCAGGCCACGATCCGGCCGGCGATCATCATCGTGACCAGCGGGTGGCGTTCAGCGTACCGGCCGGCCAGGAAGCTGCCGGCGACGAAGCCGCCGGTGATCGACCCGATCGCGATCCCCACCAGCAGCGGCGGCAGCCCGAACACCGCCTCGGCCAGAAGCGGCGCGCCGGTGATGAACGCGTAGAACGCCCCGGTGGAAAACGCCATGCAGACCGCATAGCCCCAGAACGGCCGCGATCGCAGCAAGGTGCGGTAGCCCTGCCCCGGCCGGCCGGCGCTGCGCGTCGTGTTGGTGTTGGTCTCCCCCAGATCGATCCAGCACAGCAGCAGCACCGCCGCGCCGCACAGGGTGAACAGCCAGAAGCTCGCCCGCCAGCCGAAGCCGGTGTCCAGCAGGCCGCCGACCAGCGGGGCCAGCATCGGTGCGACCGCCCAGGCGCTCGCCAGATAGCCGATCAGGCTCGCCGCCCTCTGCGCCCCGGCGGTGTCCCGGATGACGGCCAGCGACACGGCATGGCCGGTGATGATCGCCCCTTGCAGCGCGCGGAACACCAAGAAGGTCGCGATGTCGGTCGACAGCACGCAGCCGAGCGAGGCGAGGGTGAACAGCAGCAGGGCCGCCAGCATCACCGGCCGCCGGCCGTAGCGGTCGGACAGCGGTCCCATCACCGTCTGCAGGACGGCCGTCACCGCCGCGTAGCCGGTCACCGCCAGCGACACCAGGCCGTAACCGACCCCGAAATCGGTCGCCATTCCGGGCAGGGACGGCAGGAACAGGTTCAGCGAGATCACCGACAGCCCGCTGAGCAGGACCAGGGTCGCGAGATGCGGTGCGGAACGGTGCGTCGACGCCGGCAAGACGGATCCGCCTGTTGGCGATGCGGGCTCCGGCGCCCGGGCGCCGAGGCCGGGTCCCGACCCGATCCGCCGCCCGCCCGCGGCCGTGGCCCCAAGCTGAACGGCAGGAGATCATCGGCACCGGTCGGCCGCCACCGGTGTCACGACATGCCTGCCATGGGTCGACGGGGCGGCGGCCGGTGAGGGCCATCCCGCTCTAGGGTTCGACGGTCAGCCGGTCGCCGACCGGCGGCGGACGCGTCTTCGGCAGCCCCAGCGCGATCAGGGCCGACGCCAGGACGAAGACCGATGCCGTGGCCAGGCACGCGCCCAGCCCGCCGAGCTGGTAGGACAAGCCCGACAGCAAGGAGCCGACCAGCCGGCCGGCCGCGTTGGCCATGTAGTAGAAGCCGACATTCAGGGCCGCCTTGTCGGCGTCCGAATAGGCCAGGATCAGATAGGAGTGCACCGCACTGTTGATCGCGAACGCGATCCCGAACAGCCCCAGCCCGATGACGATGCTGGCCTGCGGTTCGGCACCCGCCGCCAGCGCCGCCCAGATGCCCACGGGGATCGCGGCCAGGACGAACGCCCATAGCCGGGCCATCGGCACCTCCCGCGCCAGGCCGTCGGGCGACCGGCGGATCACCGTCGGCGCGGCCGCCTGCACGAAGCCGTAGCCGATCACCCACAGGGCCAGGAAGGTGCCGACCTGAACGAAGCTCCAGCCCAGGACATCGTAGGCGAAGATCGGCACGCCGACCACGAACCACACATCGCGGGCGGCGAACAGGAACAGCCGCGCCGCCGACAGGATGTTGATCGGCCGGGACTTCGACAGGATCTCGGAGAACGGTGCCTTGTCCTTGGTCTTGCCGAGATCGCCCGACAGCAGGGTGACCGACGCCAGCAGCACCACCGCCAGCGCCCCGGCCATCGCCCCCAGGGCCCCCCCGAACCCCAGGGTCGCCAAGAGCAGCCCGCCGAGGAAATAGCCCACCCCCTTGAGCGCGTTCTTCGAGCCGGTCAGCAGCGCCACCCAGCGGAACAGGGTACCGTGCGCCCCGCCGGGGACGACGACCTTGATCGCGGTCTTCGCGCTCATCTTGGTCAGGTCCTTGGCGATCCCGGCCAGGCCCTGCGCGGCCACGACATAGGCGATCGACGCGGCCAGGGGCCATGCCGGGTCGAGCAGCGCGAGCATGCCCAGGGCCGCGATCTGGAGGGTCAGCCCGCCATGGAGCGTCGACCGCAGGCCGAACCGCGCGCCGATCCAGCCGCCGACCAGATTGGTGATCACCCCGAACAGCTCGTACAGCACGAACAGGAAGGCGAGCTGGAACGGCGTGAAGCCCAGCGTGAAGAAGTGCAGCAGCACCAGCATGCGCAGCGCGCCGTCGGTGAGCGTGAACCCCCAATAGGCGGCCGTGACGATCGCGTAGTTGCCGACGGCGTTCACCGCCCGATCCCCGCGGCCAGCTTGGCGACCAGTTCGGCCAGCCGATGGGCGTACCCCATCTCGTTGTCGTACCAGGCGTAGATCTTGAGCTGGGTGTCGTCGACCACCATCGTGCTGGGTCCGTCGACGATCGCCGAGCGGGTGTCGTTGACGAAATCGGCGGAGACCAGCGGCCGCGTCTCGAAGCCTAGGATGCCTTCGAGCGGGCCGTCGGCCGCCGCTTCGAACAGCGCGTTGACCTCCTGGGCCGTGACCGCGCGGCTCATCTCGAACACGCAGTCGGTCAGCGAGGCGTTGAGCAGCGGCACCCGCACCGCATGGCCGTTCAGCCGGCCGGCGAGGTCGGGATAGATCAGCCCGATCGCCGTGGCGGAGCCGGTCGTCGTCGGGATCAGGGAGTTGAGCGCGGAGCGGGCGCGGCGCAGGTCCCGGTGCGGCGCATCGACGATCGTCTGGGTGTTGGTGACGTCGTGGATGGTGGTGATCGATCCGTGCCGGATGCCGATCGCCTCCTGCAATACCTTGACCACCGGGGCGAGGCAGTTGGTGGTGCAGGAGGCGGCCGTCACCAGATGGTGCCGGTCGGGATCGTACAGATGGTCGTTCACGCCCATGACGATGTTGAGCGCGCCGCCATCCTTGACCGGGGCGGCCACCGCGACCTTGGCGACGCCGAGGTCATGGTAGGGGGCCAGTGCCGCCGCCTTGGTGAACCTGCCCGACGCTTCGACCACGATGTCGACCGCTTCGTCCCGCCACGGTCCCTGGGCGGGGGTCGTCGCCTCGGCAAAGCGGATCGCCCGGTCGCCGATCAGAAGACGGCCGCCGTCGACGCATACCGGCTGCGGCCAGCGGCCGTGCACGCTGTCGAACGCCAGCAGATGGGCGGCCGTCTCCACCCCGCCTTCGGGCTCGTTGACGGCCACGACGTCGAAGGGCAGCGCGCGGTCGACCGCGGCCCGCAGCATCAGCCGGCCGATCCGGCCGAAGCCGTTGATGCCAACACGGACGGACATGGTTCACGGTCCTGGGATCGGGGGAGGAGGGGGCGACGGGACCGCGTACCGCCTCAGACCGGCGCGGCTTGGGAACTGCGGCCGATCTCGTCGAGCTGCTTCTGCAGGCTCAGCCGATCCAGGCTCGCGATCGGCAGGTTCACGAACAGGCTGATGCGGTTCATCAGCATCCGGTAGGCGTCGCTGAACGCGAGCCGGCGCTCCGCCTCCGTGCCGGCGGCCGCGGCCGGATCGGGAACGCCCCAATGCGCGGTCATCGGCTGGCCGGGCCAGACCGGGCAGACTTCCGCGGCGGCCTGGTCGCAGACGGTGAACACGAAATCGAGGCGGTCGGCCGTCTCGCCGGCGAACGCGTCCCAGCTCTTGGACCGCAGCCCGTCGATGGGGTGGTCGAGCTGCCGCAGCAGGTCCAGCGTGTAGGGGTGCACCGTGCCGACGGCATCGCTGCCCGCCGAGACCGCCCGGAACCGGCCCTTGCCCTCCCGGTTCAGGATGGCCTCGGCCATGATCGAGCGGGCGGAGTTGCCACGGCACAGAAACAGCACGTTGAAAGCATCCCGGTCCATCACAATGCTCCTGCTTTCGGGTGTCGACGTCGTGTCGAGCCCTTGGGTGACGAGGCTGCGCCGGCGCAACTGCTCCATCGGCAGATCGAGGAACAGCCGCGCCCGCATCGCGATCTGATCGAACAGGTCCCAATAGTCCGACGAACCCGCCGGCTTGGCCGCGCCCGCCGGGCCGTTCCCGCCCGGAAGGTCCGGCAGGTTCCACAGCGACGGGGTCGGCCGGCCCTTCCAGCGCGGCATGGGCCTGCCCCGCGCCCGATCGGCCACGCCGACGAGGAAATCGAAGCGCGGGGCGCCGGGCGCTTCGAACCGGGCGGTCGATTTCGGCCGCAGCCCGTCGGTCGAGAGGCCGCGGCGATGCAAGACCTCCAGCACGGGTCCGTGGGCGCTGTCCGCGGGTTCGGTGCCGGCCGAATAGGCCTCGAAGCGGCCGTGTCCGAGCCGGTTGAGGACGGCCTCGGCGATCAGGCTGCGGGCGGCGTTCCGGCGGCTGAGCACCAGCACCCGGAACGGGCGGTCATCGCCGGCCGCGGTTCGATCGGCCGGCTGCCGGGTCATCAGGTGGCGGAACGGGCCCAGCGTGGCGACGTAGCCGCACAGTTCGGGATGGCCGTCACAGCAATCGTCCAGCAGATAGGCCAGGAGCCCTTTCGCGCCGTCCAGGTCGGCCGCGTACAGGATCCGCCTGTCTTGCCGGGTGGAGCGGAGCAGGCCCGCCCGTTCCAACTGGGCGAGATGGCTCGACAGGGTGGAGGGCGGCACGTCCAGGGCCTGCGCGATCTCCCCGGCCGGCATCCCCGCACCGCCGCGCCGGACCAGCATCCGGAACGCCCGCAGCCGATGGGGGCTGGCCAGAGCGCTGATCGCCGCGAGGGTCCGGATCTCGCCGGCCACACCATCGCCAGTCATTTCGGATATTCCCGAAATATCGTAGTGGGGGGATGTGTACGCGCTCGCGGACGGTTTGAGAAGCCCCTATTTCATTCCCGGGCGGCCGCCACCGGATCCGGCCGATGGGGCCTTGCCGCTGTCGGCGGCGGGATCCGGTCGGCGCGGTCGGCGTCGGATACGGGGTCCCGAGCCGGCGGCCCGGGAGGACCGACGGCATCTTCCGGGCCTGCGCGCCCTCAGGCCTGCACGTATCGCCGCCAGTCATGCCGCTCCTTGAAGCCCAGGACCTCGCGGATCTTGCGGTTGGAGAACAGGGCCTCGTATTCGCCCAGCGGCTGGGTCACCGGCACGCCCGGGAAGAAGCGCCGCAGCAGCTCGGCCGTCGGCAGGTCGATCCCGTTGGTGTCGTTGCCGGCGTTGAACACCTGGAAGCCCAACCCGTCCCTGGCCAGGCACAGATCGACGATCTGCCCCAGATCCCGGGCGTCGATGTAGCAGAACGCGTTGCGCCGCCGTCGGGCGGGGTTGCGGAAGAAGTCCGGGAACAGGGTCCGGTACTCGTGCGGCTCGATCACGTTGCCGATCCGCAGCGCGTAGATGTCCGCGCCGGTGCGGCGCTGGAACGCCCGCGCGGTGACCTCGTTGACCACCTTCGAGCAGCCGTAGCTGTCCATCGGGTCGACGTCATAGTCCTCCTCCAGCGGCAGGCATCTGGGGTCGGTCTCGCCTTCGGAGAAGCAGATGCCGTAGGTGGTCTCGGACGAGGCGATGACGACCTTGCGGATGCCGAGCTTCACCGCCGCTTCGATGACGGTGTAGGTGCCGATGGTGTTGACCCGGAAGGTCTCGTTGTCCGGTTTGAGCAGGATGCGCGGCACGGCGGCGAAGTGGACGACCGCATCGAAGGGCTGCGGCCCGGTGCCGGTTTCCAGCCCCGCGAAATCCCCGTGCATGGTCAGCGCGTTCACCATCTGGCCGAGATCGGTGATGTCGGCGTCGAGTGTCGGCACCGCCGGGTGGTCGAGCGGCACCAGGTCGACATTGACCACCCGGTGCCCCCGGTCGACCAGATACGGCACCACATGCCGCCCCGCCTTCCCGGACCCGCCGGTGAACAGAATGCGCTTGGGGTGCGTCATGGCGGGTCTCGGCCGGGTTTCGGGGAACGGGCGTCAGGCGTGGACTCCCGTGTCGCCTGCCTGTCGTGCCGGATCAAGCCCTTCGATCCGCTCGACGAGACGATCGACGGTCCCACCATAGCACGGTCGGGTCATGCCCGGTTCGCTTGATCCATATCATCAAAGTCTAATGGACAGGCCGGGTAGAGTGGTGACGATAGGCGCCGACAACGACGTAAGGGAGGGAGGAACACGCCTATGGTCGATACCGTACAGACAAGCCGCCGGGCGTTTCTGGCATGGGCCGCGGCGGGAGGGGCGGCGGTGGCGCTGCCGGGGGGCCGCGTCGAGGCCCGGGCCGTTCGCACCAACGCCCGCATCGTCATCATCGGCGCCGGCGCGGCGGGGACGGCGCTGGCCAACCGGCTGGTCCGCCGGCTGGACGGGGCGGCCATCACCCTGATCGACCCTCGGGCCGATCACCTCTACCAGCCGGGGCTGTCGCTGGTGGCGGCCGGGCTGCGGCCGGCGCGCTACGTCGTCTCCCGCACGACGGACTGGCTGCCGCGCGGGGTGACGCTGATCCCCGAAGCGGTCGCCGCCGTCGACCCCGAGGCGAAGACCGTGTCGACCGACACCGGCCAGACGCTCGACTACGATTTCCTGATCGTCGCCCCGGGGCTGATCCTCGATCACGACGGCATCGAGGGCTTCTCGCTCGACAGGGTGGGGCGGGACGGCATCGGTGCCCTTTACGCCGGGCCGGACTATGCCGCCCGCACCTGGCAGGCGGCGTCCCGCTTCGTCGAGGAAGGCGGCCGCGGCCTGTTCACCCGCCCGGCGACGGAGATGAAATGCGCCGGTGCCCCGCTCAAGCATGCCTTTCTGATCGAAGACCGGCTCCGCCGGGCGGGGCGCCGCGGCAACGCCGAGGTCGTCTACGCCGCCCATAGCGGCAGCCTGTTCGGCGTCCCGATCGTCGCCGAGCGCGTGCGCATGCTGTTCGCCGACCGGGGGATCGAGCCGGTTTACAGCCAGGTGCTGCGCCGCCTGGATGCCGATCGCAAGATCGCCACCTTCGACACCCCCGACGGGCCGGAGGAGCAGGACTACGACTACATCCACGTCATCCCGCCGCAGCGCGCGCCGGATTTCGTGGTGCAGTCGGGCCTCGCCTGGGCCGACCGCTGGGTCGGTCAGGGCTGGGCGGATGTCGACCAGTACACCCTGCGCCATAACCGCTACGGGACGGTCTGGGCGGTCGGCGACGTCGCCGGGGTGCCCAAGGGCAAGACCGCGGCCAGCGTGAAGTGGCAGGTGCCGGTGGTCGAGGATCACCTGGTGGCCGCCGTCCAGGACCGGGACGGCACGGCGACCTACAACGGCTACACCTCCTGCCCGCTGATCACCCGGATCGGTCGGGCGATGCTGGTCGAGTTCGACTACAACAACGATCTCGTCCCCTCCTTCCCGGGACTGATCGCCCCGCTGGAGGAATTGTGGATCAGTTGGCTGATGAAGGAGGTCGCGCTGAAGGCGACCTACAACGCCATGCTGCGCGGCGACGCGTGAGGAGGAGGCCGTTATGGAAGAGCTGACGTTCGGGACCCTGATCGCCGTCTTCGAGGAGATGTTCGGGCGCGGCCTGTTCTGGCTGATGGTGGTCGTCGCCGCGGGGATCACGCTCGCCTATCTGTTCGTCCTGATCCGGGACCGGGCGGTCAACTGGCGCAAGTTCCTGCTCGCCCAGCTTTCGATGCCGGTGGGGGCGATCGCGGCGGTGGTGTTCGTCCAGGCCGTGACCCATTCCGGCTTTTCGGATGTGGGCGGACCGATCGATGTGATCGTCCTGCTGCTGGTCGCTGGTCTGGGCGCGGTCGGCATGGCGATCCTGGTCTACACGCTGGAATCGCTCATCGGCACCAAACGGACCCGCCCGGCGGGGCATCGGTGACCGGCCGAAGCGAGGCTGCACCGCGCGGGTCATCGGCGTCTCGTACAAGGATGTGAGCGGTTGGCCTGGGTGTAGTGTGAACGCTGACCGCTACGTGTCGTGCCCCGGCGTGACGTGCCTTGGACGGTGAACCGGGTTCCCCATGGGCGAGTGTTCACGAGAGTCCAGACCCGTCGGGGGACGATGCGTGGCGTCTGTGTCGCGTCATGTCCGTCTGTCGGGGCCCCATGCCGGTGGCGGACGGTACTGCCGGCGGACAGGGCTGCCGGCGATTGAGTGTCGATGCACATCAGGGTAAGGTCACGCATGATCACACGAGTCATTGCCCTACCCGAAACCCTGGACGCGTTTCTAGGAGACCAGGCAAAGGCCCGTGGCTTCGCGTCCACCGAAGACTATGTGCGTGACCTGATCGAACGGGAGCGGGATCGCGAGACCCTTCGCAGTGCGCTGTTGGCGGGGGCCGGCTCGCCTCAGATCGGCGAGGGCGATGGACAGTACATCGAAGGTCTTCGAAAGCGTGTCCATGGCACTGCCGGTGCGGGTCGGCGATCGTCCTCCGACACGTGAGTGATCGCTTCAAGCCGCTCATCCTCGGAGCGCAGGCAAGTGACGATATCGAAACGGCCGTCGATCACTATGTCACGGTCGCCGGAACGACTGTCGGGCTCGACTTCGTCGCTGCGGTGGAGACCGCTTTTCTGCACATCCGTCGATATCCGGGGACCGGTTCTCGACGCTACGCAATCGAACTCGATCTTCCGGACCTGCGGAGCTGGCCCCTGTCACGCTTTCCTTACCTGCTCTTCTACAGGGAGCGGGAAGAGGCCGTGGATCTTTGGCGTTGCCTGCATGCCCGGACGGACATTCCCGGTCGGTTGAGGCCCCCTTCCGACTTCACCTGACAACGGCCTCGTCGTCCGCGGTTCCGGCGACAAAGACGTCCCACGCGAACTCAGGCGTGCAGGTTCGGCAGCTTATCGGTGACGGGCAAGGGCCGGTCGAAAACGACGCCGAGGGGACTGTTCGACACCTTGGAGAGCACGCCAGCGCACAACTCGGCGCGACCTTGGGCGGGCAGCTACGCTCCGATCAGCCTCGCTCGAACACCTGCTCTGAGGATCGGAGGGTGGTTGGCTCCGGTCAGAGCGTACCGAGCCAGGGATCGATCACGTCGATCCCACACCCCTCGAAATCCCTTGCGTTGCCATAGAGCAATTCGGCTTCAGTGATGGCGGTCAGGTAGACGTCGGCACCGACCTGATCGCTGAGCCAGGCTTCGACGAGCGGCTCCGGCTCCGAGCGCATCAGTTCGGAGACAATGTTCGTATCCAGAATGATCACGATGGCCGCACTACTCGAAACAGGGCGGCTCGGGAACAGGCGCCCGTGGTGGCGTTTCGAGCGCGATCCCGTCGAGGGATGCCATCCGGGCGCGGATTGCCACGGCGAGGTTGGCGGGGCCAACTTCATCACCGACCACCGCCCTTAGGATTTCCCGCGCTTCCTCTTCTATAGAGCGGCCATGCTCGGCGGCGCGAACGCGCAGGCGTTGGCTGAGATCTTCGTCAAGGTTGCGGATCGTGAGGCTGGTCACCACGTTCCTGCGTTCCGTCGGCGGCACGTCCACTTTAACCGGCTGGCGGAAGGCAATCCAACCGAACGTCGACCACGTGACTGGGTTGCGATGCCGGTACACCGCACGGACTATGGTCTGCGACCCTCACCAATGCACCATCGGCAGGCCGGCGACGGGGCTGCGGAAATACGGGATCGTGGTGCCGCGGAGCGAGCCGATATAGACCGTCCGCAGATCCGGGCCGCCGAAGGTGACCGAGGCGAACCACGGCGCGATGGCACCACCGCAGGCCAGCATCAGCTCCGGGGTCACCCGATCCTCGGCGAAGGCCCGCATCAGGGCCGCCGAGGCCTGCCGATCGTCGTCGTCAAGCAGGATGCGCAGCTCACCGTCGGGCGTGATCGCGAACACCCGGTCGGTCATCACATGGGTGCCCCAGAGATTGCCGAACGCATCGAACGCGATGCCGTCGATGAAGGCGCCGTGATCCTCGGGCCCGAAGGTCTGCCGCCGGCTCAGGGAGCCGTCCTCGGCGAGCTTGAGCCGGGTGATCCGGCGGCCGCAGGTCTCCACCACGTAGAGCCATTCCTCGGCCGCATCGAGCCGGACCTCGTTGGTGAAGGCGAACCCGTCGGCGACGACCCGGATGCGGCCGTCCTCCACCAGCGCCACATAGCCGTCGGCGACGGTCGGGCTGATCGCCGCCATCCAGTTCCGTATGGTGGTGGAGACGGTGAGCCACAGCCGGTCGCGGCGGTCTCGCAGGACGAAGTTGACCTTGCCGATCGGCCGGCCCTCGATCGTGTCGATCAAGACCTCGGTCCGGCCGTCCCGGGTCATCCGCTCCAGGCAATCGGTGCCGAAATTGGAGATGTAGAGGCTGCCGTCGGCGGCGAAGGCCAGCCCGTTCGGCAAGGTGCCTTCAGTGAAGCGGGTGGCGTCGTCGGCCGCCCCGGCGAAGGCCCGGGCGTGGCTCCGGGTGATGACGCGCTGGCTGCCGTCGGGCCGGATATGGACCACCCCGCCCCGGGCGTCGGCCGTCCACAGGCTGCCGTCGCGTTCGGCCAGGATGCATTCCGGCCGCTGCAGATCCTGGCCGATATGGCGGATCTGCGCGGTGTCGACGGTAAAGCCGTCGAGCGGGTTCCCGGCCGCCATGCTCACACGTCCGTCCACCCGTCGGCGGTCTTCAGCCGGTGGGTGATGACGTTGGCCCGCCCGAGGGTCTGCTCGAGGAAGCAGCCGCGCTTGGCCGCGGCGATCAGCTCCTTGACCCGCGTCTCGTCGGCATCGCTGTCGAGGGTGATGTCGAGCTCGAACCCCTTGGGGGCGGTGCTGTAGAGCTTGTTCGGCTCCGGCGTCCATTCCCAGCGGATGCGGGCGTCGACCTGGAGAGCGTGGACCGTGATCCTAAGGCGCTTGGCGAAGGCGCGGATCTGGGTCATCAGGCAGCCGACCAGCCCGCCGACGAACAGGGCGAGCGGCGGCGGGGCGGTGGCGTCGCCGCCGTGGAACGGACCCTCGTCCGTGGCCAGGGTGAACGTCTCCGCCCACGGCTTGACCATGCGCACGTCGAGATCGTTGCGCATCTTGCCGGTGGCCGTACCGGTGCAGTCGAAGCGCACCTCGGTCTTGGTGTCGGGCTGGTCGACCATGCTCGCAATACCTCCTCGTGCGGGGATCAGAACCTGACCAGGTCGCCGCCCTTGAGCGCGAGCAGGGCGCGCGCTTCGGCGGGGGTGGCGACGGCCTGGTCCAGCGCTTCGATGATGGTGCGGATCTTCTCCACCTGCTGGGCGTTGCTCTCGGCCATCCTGCCCGGGCCGATATAGAGGCTGTCCTCCAGCCCCACCCGGACATGGCCGCCCATCACCACGGCCTGGGTCAGGCTCGGCATCTGGTGCCGTCCGGCGGCCAGCACCGACCAGACATAGTCGTCGCCGAACAGCCGGTCGGCGGTCCGCTTCATGAACACCACGTTCTCCGGATCGGGGCCGATCCCGCCCAGGATGCCGAAGATCGTCTGGATCATGATCGGCGGCCTGATCAGGCCGCGGTCGACGAAATGGGCGAGATTGTAGAGGTGGCCGATATCGTAGCACTCGAACTCGAACCGCGTGCCGCAGCCCTCTCCCAGATGCGTGAGGATGTACTCGATATCCTTGAAGGTATTGCGGAAGATGAAGTCATCGGTGCCGCGCAGGTACGGCTCCTCCCAATCGAACTTCCACTGCTTGAACTTGTCGGCGGCCGGGAAGATGCCGAAGTTCATCGAGCCCATGTTGCAGGAGCACATCTCCGGCTCGGCCTTCAGCGGGGCGGCCAGGCGTTCCTCGACGGTCATGTTGAGCCCGCCGCCGGTGGTGATGTTGAGCACCGCATCGGTCGACTGCTTGATCACCGGCAGGAACTGCATGAACACGTCCGGGTCCGGGGTCGGCTTGCCGGTCTCGGGGTCGCGGGCGTGCAGGTGCAGGATCGAGGCGCCGGCCTCCGCCGCGTCGATCGCCTGGCGGGCGATGTCCTGCGGAGTGTAGGGCAGGGCATCCGACATGGTCGGGGTGTGGATGCCGCCGGTGACGGCACAGGTGATGATCACCTTGCGGGGGGGCTTCGCCATGGCGTGGGTCCTCGGACGGAACGGGAAGGAGGGTGAATTGGGCTGGCCAACGGGCGGTCGCGCGGCCCGGTCAGAACCGGTCGGGCCAGGCTCGGGCCGCGTGCAGCGCCGCCAGCACCTGCACCGCGTCGCCGCGCATGCGGGAGGCCAGGATGTATCGGGTCCCGGGTACGACCCATTCCCGGGTCCCGGCGACCCGACCGGCGCGGCCGATCTCCGGATAGGTGGTCAGCAGACGCGACGCCTCGAACAGCCGCAGCACCAGGCGATGGGCGGCGTCCGGGTCGTCGGCACCGACATGGTCGTGGATCGCTTGCAGGTCGTCGCGCGCGCGCACCAACCATGCAAGGCGCAAGGCCATCCGGATCAGGGAGCCACGGGTAAGCGTGTGCGGTCGCGGACCCAGGCCGCCATGGCCTCGTCGTCCAGGAACGGCCCGCCGGCATCGGCGGCGGCGACCGCCCGTTCGATGTGCCGCACCTGCCCGTCCTGAACGGCCACGAAGGCGGCAAGGGCTTCCTCCATGACGGCGACTCGATCCACGCCCCGGTCGGCCGCAATCCGGTCGATCGCGTCGAGCGTGCCTTGCGGGATCGGCAGAGTGACGGTCGGATCGGACATCGCAGCAGCGGGGCGTCGGGCGTGAACGGCACACCGACGCTATCACGGCCTCGACGTTCCGGCCAAACACCGATGGTGGCCGGGCGGCGGGCGTGTGCGGGAGGGGCGGCTGTCCGCATCGCTCAATCCAGGATGGCGACGGCGCGGGTGAAGCCGGCCGACGCCGCCTTGATCTTGAACGGGAAGCAGGACAGCGTGAAACCGGTCGCCGGGAGCCGATCGAGATTGGTCAGCTTCTCGATCTGGCAGTAGCCGATGTCGCGGCCGGCCTTGTGCCCCTCCCAGATGATCGAGGAGTCGCGGGTGTCCTGCCAGCGCTTGGCGGTGTGGATGAACGGCGCGTCCCAGGACCAGGCGTCGGTGCCGACCACGCGCACGCCGCGTTCGGTCAGGTAGAGCGTCGCCTCTCGGCCCATGCCGCAGCCCTTGGTGAGGTAGTCCGGCTGGCCGTAGGCCGCCCCGGCGCTGGTGTTGACCACGACGATGTCCAGCGGCCGGAGCCGATGGCCCACCCGGGCCAGCTCGGCCTCCAGATCGGCGGCTGTGACCAGGTAGCCGTCGGCGAAATGGCGGAAATCGAGCTTCACGCCCGGGGCGTAGAACCACTCCAGCGGCACCTCGTCGATCCGCAAGGCCGGTTTGCCGCCGTCCTGGGTCGAGGCGTAGTGGTAGGGCGCATCGACATGGGTGCCGTTGTGGGTCTGGATCTTGAGTTTCTCGATCGCCCAGCCTTCCCCGTCGGGGAGCTGGTCCGGCGTCATCCCGGGGAAGAACTTCACGACATCCGGGGCGGACTGCCTGTGGTCGATATACTCGATCTCCGGGGTGTAGCCGGGCGGGTCCGAGGCGATGTCGGCCTCCAGCGAGACCGAAAGGTCGATGAAGCAGCGGGCCATGGCGGCCTCTCCCTCCAGAAGAAGGCTCTACAGCAGACCGGTGGCCAGGCCCGGAAAGGCCACCACCAGGGTCAACACGAACAGCATGACCAGCGCGAACGGCGCGGCACCGGCGAAGATGTCGCCGAGCGACACGTCCATGTCCGACAGGGTGCCCTTGATCACGAACACCGACAGGCCCAGCGGCGGGGTCAGAAGCCCGATCTCCACCGCCAGAACGGTGATGATGCCGAACCAGACCAGATCCAGACCCAGGGCCTGGGCGATCGGCAACGCCAGCGGCAGGACGATCAGCATGATCGAGGACGCGTCCAGGATCGTCCCCATCACGATCAGCAGCAGCACATAGGCGGCGATGAAGCCGTAGATCCCGATCTCGGCAGCGATGATCCATTCGGTCACGGCCGTCGGCAGGCCGCTCATCGACAGCATGCGGCTGTACATGGTCGCCGCGACGATCAGGAAGCAGATCGACGCGGTGATGTGGCCGGTCTCGATCGTGACCTTCCACAGGCCCCTGAGCGGCAGCCGGCGCTTGGCGACGGCGAGCACGATCGCCCCCAGGGCGCCGACCGCACCGGCCTCGGTCGGGGTGAACAGCCCGCCATAGATCCCGCCCAGGACCAGGGCGATCAGGAGCGCGATCGGGGCGACCTTGGCGGCCAGGCCGAAGGCGGTGTCCTCGCCCGGATCCGCGGGCACGGCGCGGCCGGTGAAGCCCGGCAGCCGGGTCGCCAGCAGCCAGATCATGACGCTGAACGCGGCCGCCAGGACCAGGCCCGGCAGCACGCCGGCGATGAACAGGTCGCCGACCGACTGCTCCGACAGGACCGCATAGAGGATCAGCAGCAGCGAGGGCGGGATCAGCATCCCCAGGACCGAGGAGCCGGCGACCACCCCGGTCGCGAACCGCTTGGTGTGGCCGACGCGCAGCATCTCCGGCACCGCGACCCGGGCGAACACGGCCGCCGAGGCGATCGAGATGCCGGTGATCGCCGCGAACAGGGTGTTGGCCCCGACGGTCGCGATCCCCAGGCCGCCCTTGATCCGGCCGAAGGCGCGGTTGGCGACGTCGAACGTGTCCCGGCCGATCTGGGCCTGGCTCACCACCAGGCCCATCAGCACGAACAGCGGCACCACGCCGAAGATGTAGGAGCTGATGCTGTCGTTGATCGACAGGGAGAGCAGGCGGCCGGCCAGAACCGGGCTGTCCCGCATCAGCCACACGCCGATGAACGAGGTCAGCGCCAACGCGATGGAGACGTGCAGGCCGGCATAGACCAGTGCGACCATCACCGCCAGCGAGCCGATGCCGATCTCAAGCCCGGTCATTCGGCCCTCCGGTGATCGCCCGGGCGACGAGCAGGAGCGCGCGCATCGCGAAGGTCAGCAGCATCGCCGCCCCGCCGACCACCACGATCAGATTGATCGGCCAGGTCGGGGCGGTGAAGTTGCCGACGGCGCCGACGAACTCGCCCCGCGCCACCGACCGTTCGTAGATCGACCAGGCCGAGGTGAGGACGATCCCCATCATCACCGCTCCGGTGGCGTGGAACGCCGCGTCGATGCCGTCGGCCAGCCGGGGCAGGCGCCGGCGGACGGCCCCCAGGATCGCGTCCGAGCGGGTGAGCCGTCCGACGCTCAGCGTGTTGGCGAGCTGCAGGAACACGATGCCGAGGATCGACAGCGACACCATTTCCGGCACCCCGTTGATCGGGTTGCCGAAGGCCCCGCGGCCGACGACGTCGGCATTGATCAGCAGCATCAGCGCCAGGATCCACGCCGTCCCCACCGCGTTCATCGCCGAGGTGGCGGCGTCGAGCAGGCGGGCGGCCCCGTCGAGGGGCCGCCAGCCGCAGCGCAACCGGTCCGCACCGGCCATGATGGCGCCTCCTGCCCGCCGGATCCTTACTCCTGGTCCCAGTTGCGCGGCAGGTCGATGCCCTCGTCGCGCAGCGCCTCCATGAAGGCGGTCAGGACCGTCGAGCCGGGCAGGCCGCGGCCGTCGGCTTGTGCGGCCCATTGCTGCGGGATGTTGGGCAGGGCCGCGGCCCAGCGCGCCCGCTCCCCGGCCGAAAGATCGGTGATGGTCGCCCCGCCGGCCTCCATCGCCGTCAGGGAGCTGTTCACCCGGTCGACCAGCTCGATCGTGAAGGCCAGGGTGTAGTCTTCGGCCCCGACCCGCAGGGCGTCCTGCACCTCGGCCGGCAGCGTGTCGAACCACAGCCGGTTGGCGACGACGGAGCCGGCGTACTGGGCACCGAAATCCGTCTGCGTGACGTAGGGCGCCACCTCGTACAGGCGGGCCGGGGCGGCGGCGGTGGGGAAGACGACGATGCCTTCGAACACGCCGGTCTGCACGTCGTTGTAATAGGTGGTCAGGTTGCCGGAGACCCCGACCGCCCCGGTGCCCTCCAGCCAGTTCACCGCCGGGCCGGGCGCGCCGATCTTGCGGCCGGCGAGGTCGTCGAGGCTGTCGACCGGGAACGTGGTCATCAGCAGATAGTTGTCCAGGGCGAAGCCGCCGCCGAGATATTCGAGGTCGAACGCGTGCCAGCTCTCCGCCACCCCGGGCACGGTGTCGTGCAGCATGTCCATGATGTCGGTGATCAGGATCGGGTCGGACGTGCCGAACGGGCTGACATAGGTGACGTTCTGCAGCGGCAGGTTCGACGGCTCGAACACCGTCGGCACCACGCCGACCTCCGCCAGGCCCGCTTCCAGCGCTTCCAGCTCACCGCCGACCGAGGCCAGCGAGCCGCCGTAGAACTCGGCCCATTCGATCGCGTAGTCCGAGCCGGCGAGTTCCCGATCGACGGCCGGAATGAACGTCTCGGTCAGGTGCTTGACCCACAGGAAGATCGGCGGGTGGCCGTTGACCACGTTGACCTGAAGGGTCTGTTGTGCCGCCGCCGGCCCGGCGGCCAGCCCCAGCAAAGCGGTCCCGGCGAGAAGCAAACCACGCATGACTATCCTCCCTTACGATGATTGTGCGGTGGGGGTCGGACCGGCAGCGCCGGACCGACCGGAAACGACCAGTGCCCGCAGCCCGGCGCACAGAAACGGCACCACGCGGGCGATGATCACGTCGGGGTCGTCGTCGTCGCAGACCCCGTCCGACAGGGTGGCGGCCCGTCCCGTCCGGGCCATCACCGACAGCGCCACCCCGATGCAGTAGAGATAGCCCCGCACCGCCGAAGGCCGGTCGAGACCGGGCAGGGCGGTCTGCAGGGCGTCGATGTAGCGCCGAGCGATCGCGTCGTAGTGCCGGCTGGTCAGCAGCCGCGACCGCCCGTCCGAACCGTTGGCCAGGGCGACGATCAGCTTGGCGTAGTGGGCGCCGCCGCGGGCGTCGTCGTGGCCGAGCTCGATGGTCGGCCGAAGCAGGGCTTCGACCACGGCTTCCAGGTTCGGCGTGCCGCCGGCGAGCAAGGCGTCGAGGCCGTCGTCCCGGCGGAGGTTGATGTCGCCGGCCCGGCGTTCGATGACGGCGGAGAACAGCCCGTCCTTGCTGTCGAAATAATAGTGCACCAGGGCCTGGTTGACCCCAGCCTCCCGAGCGATCGCCCGCATCGACGCCCCGCCATAGCCGAGCTCGGCGAACAGCCGTTCGGCGGCATCCAGGATCGCCGTGCGGGCGTCCTTGTGGGCGAGATCCCCTTGGGGCATCGTGGCGTCTGCTCTCCCATCCGGAGCGGATCGTCGTCCGCTTCTCGTTTCATTGAACGCCGGAGCGGATCGTTGTCCGCTCCCTGTTTCATTAAACGATTGACGAAATCACCGATGCGAGTCAAGCCCTCCCGTCTCCCGTCTCCCGTCTCCCGTCTCCCGTCTCCCGTCTCCCGTCTCCCGTCTCCCGTCTACTCGATCGGTTCCCGGACGTGATGGACGGGGTGGTGACGCTCGTGGACGGCGTGCACGAAGGCACGGAAGAGCCCGCGGAAATGGCCCCGGTGCAGCAGGAACTCGGGGTGGAACTGCACCCCGACCAGGAACCGGTGGTCGAGATCCTCGATCGCCTGGACGGTGCCGTTGGCCTCCCGGGCCGCCACCCGCAGGCCGGTGCCGAGCCGGTCGATCGCCTGGGTGTTGAGGGCATTGACCCATAGCGACGCCTGCCGGGTGATCCTGGCCAGCCGGCTGCCCGGCTCCACCGTGATCCGCTTGCGGAAGGAGATCGCGGGCCAGATGCCGGGGCCGGGATAGTCCCTGGCGTGATGGACCTGCCGGGCATCGAGGTGCAGGGAGCCGCCGCGCGTCACGTTGACCAGTTGGAGGCCGCGGCAGATCGCCAGGATCGGCAGATCCTGGGCGAGCGCACGGTCCAGCCAGTCCGCCTCCAAGGCGTCCCGATCGGGCTCGTAGCGGTACCCCGGCTTGGCCTCTCCGCCGTACCGGCCGGGCTCGACGTCGGTGCCGCCGCTGAACAGGACGCCGTGGACGGTCTCGGGCGATCGCGGGTGCCGGGGCGTCAGCGGTACCGGCTCCCCGCCGGCCTGCCGGATGGCGGTGTAGAGCCAGAAGTCGGCCGAATCCCAGCCTCTCCCCGACCCTGTGACGGCGATGCGGGGGCGGACGGCCATCGCTCAGCGCCTCAGCTCCGCCGGCAGCTCGCCATAGCGCAACAGCGAGCCGAGAATGAACAGCACGCCCAGGCCGACCAGCGGGTCGTCCTGATCCGCGGCGATGGTGTCGATCGCGCGTGCATCGGCGATCTGCCGCTTGAGCGTCTGGAACGCCTGCCGCAGGTCCAGCCCGCCTTCGCGATGCTCCCCGAACCGGCGCAGCCCGTCCTCGAGAGTGCCGGCGCCCAGCCGGCTCAGCAGGGTGGCATGGGTCTCGGCATGGTCGTCGCCGGCATGGCCCTCCCTGGAGGCCGTCTCCAGGGCCGCCAGCAGCCAAAGCCCGGGCAGCTTGCTGCGGTAGCCGATCTTCGCCCCGGGGACCGCGGCGACCCGGCCGGTCACCGTCGCCTCGTACAGCAGCCAGGGGAAATCGATGCCCGACCCCACCGAATGGTCGAGATTGGCCCAGAAGCGCGGGTTCACTTCGATCAGCAGCGGCGCGTCGTCCTCGCGCCCGGTCCACATGAAATCGATCTCCGCCACGCCGGTCCAGCCGGCCCGGGCCAGCAGCGGTGCGGCGGCGTCCCGGAACCGGTGGTGCCGGACGGTCTCCCGCACCACCCCGGCGCCGAAATCGGCCGGGTAGTTGACCACGTTCCGGTATGCCATGTCGGTAACGAGGTCACCGTCGATCGCCAGGACGCAGTAGCAATAGTCGGCGCCCGGCGCGATGGCCTGGACGACCGGCGTCCCGGGATAGTGCTGGCGGATCGTCCGCCAGGCCTTGCGCGCCGCCTGGGCCGTCTCCGCCTTGGCGATCCCGCGGCCGCCGACCGCGTCGGCCGGCTTGACCAGGCAGGGGAAGGTCATCTCGGCCAAGGCGTCGGCCAGGTCCCGCGCCGTCTCGCAGGCGAAGGACAGGGGCGTGCTCAGCCCGAGCCGCCGGGCGGTCCGGGCCAGCGTGTCCTTGGGGTCGACCGTGCCGATCGCCGCTGCCGGCGGGGCGGTGACCTTGATATGCGGGGCGAACCGGTCGGCGTGTCGGGCGATCAGCTTGGCGTCGTTGAACATCGGCATCAGCACATAGGGCCGGTCGTCCTCGGGACGGTGCTCCAGCACGATGCGTTCGAGATCGTTGATGTACAGGTACGGATCGAGCGCGGCCCGCTTGTGCACCAGGGTCTTGTCCACCCATTTGGAGAAGGACAGGGCGGTGAAGTCGACATCGTCGAGGCCGATCACCTCCACCCCCCGCCGCCCCAGGGACTGCGCCGCGGTCACGGCCATCAGGGACCGGCCATAGGTGATCAGCACTCGGCCCTGGGAGAGGTCCTGCATCGGGGGTCGCCACCGGATCGATCCGCCATTCCCTGAACCCCGCTCTTGTTCTCACCTTGGAGAGCAGGACCCGGACAGGGGGATGCGTCACCCCTCTGTCCGGATCCTGCTCTAGCGCAGACCGGGGACGGACGATCTGCGGTGCATCAATCTGCCCGGCGAGGGCAAGCGTCCGAACTCAACGGGCGGCAAGCCTCCCTGTCGATCAAAGGGTTGATGGCATCGCTCGCGTCCCGGCGGCGGCCCTCGGGCCGGTCCGGGAGCGCCCGGCGCCCCGGGCCGGGTTTCACATGTCCGTAACAAGACCGTCACGCGGATTATATGTTCCGCGGCTAGGTTGCGCCCCGACCGCGTCGGCCCGGCACGAAGCCCGGGCCCTAGGCAATCAATAAACGCGGCGTCACCTCTGCTCACGCCATGGAGATCGAGATGAAGAACTTCGACGTTTCGAAGTTTGAGAACAAGGCTGCGGCCTTCGAGGCCTTCGACGACATCCGCACCAGCCCCGAAGGCGCGCCCACCATGGGGGACGTCGTCGCCGCCCGGTTCGGTCGCCGCGACCTGGTCAAGGGGTCGCTGGCCGTCACGGCCGTGACCGCCACCTTCGGCGCCGCCGCCCTGTCGGCCGGCCGGGCCGACGCCCACGCGCATGGCGGCATGCGCTACGTGTTCGACGAGATCCAGCACGGTGTGGACGAAACCCACCACGTCGCGCCGGGCTACAGCGCCGACGTGCTGATCCGCTGGGGTGATCCGGTGGAAGCCGACGCGCCGGCATTCGATCCGCAGAACCAGACCGCCCAGGCGCAGTCCAAGCAGTTCGGCTACAACAACGACTATATCGGCTATCTGCCGCTGCCGATGGGGTCCGAAACGGCCGATCACGGCCTGCTGTGCGTGAACCACGAATACACCAACGAAGAGGTCATGTTCCCGGGCCTGGGCCGGCAGGACAATGCCGAGTTCGCCGGTATGACCCAAGAGCTGGTGGACATCGAAATGGCCGCCCATGGCGGGTCGATCATCGAGATCCGCAAGGTCGACGGCAAATGGGAAGTCGTCCCGGGCAGCCGGTACGCCCGCCGGATCACCGCGCTGGCCACCCCGATGGACATCACCGGCCCGGCCGCCGGCCTGGACCGGATGAAGACCTCCACCGATGCGACCGGGACCCGGGTCATCGGCACCATCAACAACTGCGCCGGCGGCATGACCCCGTGGGGCACCTACCTGATGGCCGAGGAGAACTTCCACGGCTATTTCTGGGGTGAGCTGACCGAAGACCACGCCGAGTACCGGAACTACGACCGGAACGGCATCCCGGGCGGCTGGTATGCCTGGGGCCGGTACCACGACCGCTTCGACATCAACAAGGAGCCGAACGAAGCCAACCGCTTCGGCTACATCGTCGAAGTTGACCCCCTGGACCCGACCTCGACCCCGAAGAAGCGCACCGCCCTGGGCCGCTTCCGGCATGAAGGCGCGGAGTCGATCGTCAACGGCGACGGCCGGGTGGTGGTCTATACCGGCGACGACAACCGGTTCGACTATCTCTACAAGTTCGTGACCGCTGGTACCTTCAACCCGGACGATCGCGCCGCCAACATGGACCTGCTCGACGAGGGCACCCTCTACGTCGCCAAGTTCCATGAGAACGGCAAGGTCGAGTGGCTGCCGCTGGTCTACGGCGAAGGCCCGCTGACCGAAGCGAACGGCTTCACCAACCAGGGCGACGTGGTGATCGAGAGCCGGATCGCCGCCGATCTCCTGGGCGCGACCCCGATGGACCGTCCCGAAGACGTCGAGCCGAACCCGGTGACGGGCAAGGTCTACGTCATGCTGACCAACAACAGCCGCCGGACCCCGGAGCAGGTCGACGCCGTCAACCCGCGGCCGGAAAGCCGTTTCGGCCACATCGTCGAGATCTCCCCGCCGAACGGCGACCATGGCAGCACCATGGACGATTGGGAGATCGTGGTGCTCTGCGGCGACCCGAACGTCGAGGACGTCGGCGCGATGTGGAACCCCGCCACCTCGGACAATGGCTGGTTCGCGTCGCCGGACAACTGTGCGGTCGACAACCAGGGCCGTCTGTGGATCTCCACCGACCAGGGCTCGGGCTGGGCCCGTTCCGGCACCGCCGACGGTGTCTGGGCGCTGGAGACCGAAGGCGACCTGCGTGGGACCGGCAAGATGTTCTTCCGGGTGCCGATCGGTGCCGAGATGTGCGGTCCGAAATTCACCCCGGACGACACCACCCTGTTCGTCGCGGTCCAGCACCCGGCGACCGACGGTACCCGGAACTACCCGGGCTTCGAGCGGGATTCGACCTTCGAAGACCCGGCCACCCGCTGGCCGGACTTCCAGGACGGCATGCCGCCGCGCCCGTCGGTGGTCGCCATCACCAAGGACGATGGCGGTCCGATCGGCGTGTGAGGATCGCCGACCTGGAACGTCCTGGGTCCGAACGGTCCCAGATAGGATGCTCTAAGTCGTTGAAGTCGATCATCTTATCTGCGTTCGGATGAACCCCGTCCGAACGCAGGTTGATCTGGAGCGTGCTGCCCGCTGCAGCACGCTGCGGCACGGCCGGGCTCGCCAACGCCCGGCCGTCGTCGTTTGCGCCGACGGCCGGGTCAGGGCCGATGCGGCCTGCCGATGCATCGGCGCCGGGGGGACGATCGCCCCGCCCCGCCCCCGCCCCCCCCCGGGGTCAGGGGGCGGCCGGACCGTGGGCGTCGTCGGCATCCAGGGTGATGCTGCCGTAGTCCTCGACCGCCGTGCCGTCGTCCCGAACCACCTGGGTGGTCACCCGTTGGCCGGTGGCGTCCCGCAACGCCAGCCGGGAGGGCGGTCCGCCGGCATGGACGTTGCCCCAGTCCCGCAAGGCGATCAGGGCGGGCATCAGGGCTCTCCCCTTGTCCGACAACCCGTAGGCCTGGCGCGTGCGCTGCCCCGGTACGCGATACGGGCGCTGCTCCAGGATGCCGTTGGCGACGAGCTGCGCCAAGCGGTCGGCCAGCACCGAGCGCGGGATGCCGAGATCATCGCGGATCGCCTCGAACCGCTCCACCCCGCACAGCGCTTCCCGCAGGATCAGAAGCGTCCACGCATCGCCGATCGCCCGCACCGCGCGGGCCAGGGCGCAATGCTCCAGCGAGGACGGCGCGCGTTTCGGCGCGGATGACGGACCGGGATCAACCGACATGACCTCACGCTAGCAGGGTTTGTGTTTCGAACTCAAATCATCTAGGCTAAGTATGAAAAGTGAATTCAGCCTCCGCGAGGCGGGCCTCGCATGGCGCTTGAACGAAAAGGACGGCTTGAGATGAGGTCATCTCGGCGCAGACCGGCATGACGCCCGCTCCGGCACCCGCCGAGGCACCGTTGACGGCGGCGGCGGCCTTGCTCTGCGTGACCGTGCTGGCCTTGGCGCCGGCGGTCGCTCTGGGCATCGCCCGCTTTGCCTATGCCCTCGTGCTGCCGGCGATGCAGGCCGATCTCGGCTGGACCTACATCCAGTCCGGCGGCCTCAACACCACCAATGCCGTGGGCTATCTGCTCGGGGCTCTGCTGGCCGCGGCGGCGATCCGGACGCTGGGCAGCCTTCGGGTGGTCGGGATCGGCCTGGCGGGCTGCATCGCCGGTCTCGGCCTCGCGGCCGTCACGACGGATTTCGGCCTGCTCAATGCCAGCCGGGCCCTGGCCGGGATCGCCGGCGCCCTGGCATTCGTCGCCGGCGGGGTGGTGGCGGCGGAGATCGCACAGCGCCGGCCGGATCGGGCCGCCCTGATCCTGGCCGTCTACTATGCCGGCCCGGGGCTGGGGATCGTGCTGTCCGGTGTGCTGGTGCCGGCGGTCCTGGGCGGCGGCGATCCCCCGCAATGGCAGACGGCATGGCTGGTGCTGGCCGCCCTGGCCGTGCCGCTGAGCCTGGCTTTGGCGGTGCTGCGCGGTCGCTTCACCGTATCCGCCGCAGCCGAGGCGGCCGATCCGGTCGAAGGACCGGCGATGCCGTGGCTCCTGGCCGGCTACGCCGTCTTCGGCGCCGGCTACATCGCCTATATGACCTTCATGCTGGCCTGGATCGGCCAAGCGGGGGCGGGGGCGGGGGCCCGGGCCGTCTTCTGGATCGTCCTGGGGGTGGCGGCGATGTCGTCCCCGTGGCTGTGGCCGGGTGTGCTGGCCAAGGGGCGGCACGGCCGGGCGTTCGCACTCCTCGCCGGGGTGTGTGCCGTCGGGGCGATCCTGCCCCTCGTGCTGGCCCACACCGCGACGCTCCTGGTGTCGGCCGCTTTGTTCGGATGCAGCTTCTTCGCCGTCGTCGCCGCCACGACGGCCTTCGTCCGCCGCAATCTGCCCAAGCGGGCCTGGCCGTCGGCGATCGGCCGGCTGACGGTGGCGTTCGGCCTCGGCCAGACCGTGGGCCCGGTCGGAACCGGCTGGCTGAGCGACTGGCGTGGCAGCCTGACCGACGGGCTGTGGCTGTCGGCGGGGTTGCTGCTGCTCGCCGCCCTGGTCGGCTGGCGGCAGCGGGACGGGTGACGCCCGAAGCGAGCCGGCACGGGACCGGATGCCGGCGGGCGAGGCGACCGCCATCTTCCGTGCGTCGGCCCGTCCGGAGCCCGGCCGCGCCTACCCCGCCGGCCCGCCGGGTCGACGTCCGGTAAGGGCGGTCCGCTGGGTTGCGTTGCACCGGTCCCATGGCAAACCGGTACGCTGTATGATCCAATCCCGGCGACCACGAGGGTCGGGGCGGAGCGACGCGCCCCTGCGACCCTCAGCGACCGGGGCCGGATCCGCCATGACAATCCAGACGCTGACAGAGCGGTATCGCAGCGGTGAGACGATCTTCAGCGCCGGCGACCCGGCCGACGCGGTCTATGTGGTGGAGGCCGGACAGGTCGGGGTCTTCGGGGGCGGGAACGGGGACGGGCGCCCGGTCGCCGTCCTCGCGGCCGGTGAGTTCTTCGGCGAGATGGCGATCGTCGACGGCCGGCCCCGATCGGCCACGGTCCGGGCCCTGTCCGACTGCCGGTTGATCACCCTCAATCGCCGCCAGATCGTCAGCCGGATGACCGCGGCCGACCCCGCCTTGCGCCTGTTGATCCGGGTTCTGGTCGACAGGCTGCGCCGCCAGGTCGCACCGGACCGGGTCGGCGCGCCGGCCCTGGCCGACGAGATCGACGCCACCGACCACCACCGGACGATCGACCGGCTCAAGCTGGAGGCCGAGTTGCAGATCGCCGTCGACAACGACCAGCTCGATCTGCATTTCCAGCCCATCGTCGACCTGACGGCCCATCAGTTGGCGGGGTTCGAGGCGCTGATCCGCTGGCGCCATTCCACCCGCGGCCCGGTGCGGCCGGACCTGTTCATCGGCTTGGCGGAGCAGTCGAGCCTGATCACCGCCATCGATCGATGGGTGCTGGAGCGCGCCGTCGCCGCCCTGGCCCGGCTGCGCGCGGTCTCGACTTCCGGACTGCCCTTGTTCATGGCGGTCAACATCTCCGCCCGGCATCTCGCCGACCCGGGCCTCGTCGATTTCGTCTCCGAGACCGCCGGGCGGGCCGGTATCGATCCCTCGATGCTCAAGCTCGAGGTCACCGAAGGGGTCGTCGTCAACGATTGGGACGTGGTCGACTGCTTGCGGGCCTGCCAGGGGCTGGGCTGCCGGATCTCGCTGGACGATTTCGGCACCGGGTATTCGTCGCTCAGCTATCTCAGCCGGCTGCCGATCGACGTCCTGAAGATCGACCGCTCCTTCGTCGGGGCGATGCTGGACGACCACCGGACGATGGCGATCGTCCGCTCGATCGTCGGCCTGTCGGAAGGCCTCGCCATCCCTCTGGTCGGCGAAGGGATCGAGACCGCGCGCCAGCTCGCCGTGCTGACCGATCTCGGCTGCCGGTTCGGCCAGGGCTACCTGTTCTCGAAAGCTCTGCCGGAGACCGAGGCGATGGTCCTCGCCCGCGGTTTCCGGATGCCCTGACGCGTTCGGCGGGGCAGGGGCCGCCGACGATGCAGCATCCCCCCGCGTCCGACCGGACGCGGGGGGATGCTCTAACTCCTTGAAGTCGTTCACCTTGACCTGTGTTCAGACGGGTCCATCCGAACGCAGGTCGATCCGGAGCAAGATCACATGAGGGTCACGCACCCGCATGGGTCCCGATCCCGCTCCGGCGGACCGACCCTCCGGACCGGCATGACGATGGCGGAGATGGGCGGCGCCGGCCCGCCGATCGACCGGCGCGATACCCCGCCGCTTACCGAAGGGCCGCGGCGGCCGTTGGTCCGGTGCCGGCGGGTGCCGACGGCAACGGGACCAGGCTCGACGTCTCGGCCTGCGGCTCGACCTCGGCCGCCTCGTCCGCCGGCGGGGCGGTTCCGGCCGCTGTCGGCGGATCGGCCGGCACCGGCAGCGGCGCCACACCGCCCGTTATGTCCTGGAAGAACCGGAAGAAGTCGCCTTCGGGGGAGAGGACCAGGGTGGTTTCCTGGTTGGCCATGGAGGTCCGATACGCTTGCAGGGTTCGATAGAAGGCGTAGAACTCGGGGTTCTGGTTGAACGCCTCGGCCTGGATGACGATCGCTTCCGCGTCGCCCTGACCGCGCAGGATCTGCGCCTCGCGCTCGGCTTCGGCCAGCAGCACCGTCCGTTCCCGATCGGCGCGCGAGCGGATCTGCTGAGCCTGCTCCTCGCCCTGGGCGCGGAACTCGGCGGCCTCCCGCTCCCGCTCCGAGCGCATGCGGTCGTAGACCGACTGGATCGTGCCCTCGGGCACGTCGGCCCGGCCGATCCGCACGTCGACGATCTCGATGCCGAAGGCTTCCACCCGGCGCTGCACCTGGTCGCGGATCCGCTCCATGAGAACGATCCGCTCCTCGGACAGGATCTCCGGCTGGGTGGCGTTGCCGATGACCTCACGCGTGGCGGAGTTGGTCACCGTGCTGACCCGCTGCACGGCGGTGAGCTCATCCCGCACGGTCTGGAAATACAGCAGAGGATCGGCGATCCGGTAGCGCACGAACGTGTCCACATCCAGCCGCCGCTGGTCGGCGAGCAACACCTGCTCGACCGGCGGATCGACCGGGACCACCCGCCGTTCGAAGAAGCTCACCGTCTGGACGAACGGCAGCTTGAAGTTGAGACCGGGCTCGGCGATCGTCCGGACCGGCTCCCCGAACTGCAGCACCAGGGCCTGTTCGCGCTCGTCGATGGTGAAGATCGAGTTCCACAGCACCGCCACCACGATCAGCAGGACGACGCCGAGTATACCAAGTCGCATGCTCATAATCCGTTTCCTCGTCGGCGCGGCCGGTCAGCGGCGCAGTTCGTTCAGCGGCAGATACGGCACCACACCGCCGCCCCCGCCGCCGACGTCGCCGTCGATGATGACCTTGTTGGTCTCCCGCAGCACCTCTTCCAGCGTTTCGATGTAGAAGCGCTGGGTGGTCACCTCGGGCGACAGCTCGAACGACCGCAGCACGTTCAGGAACCGGTCGGCTTCCCCGACCGCCTGGGCGACGATCTGCTCGCGATAGGCGCTGGCCTCCTGGATCAGCCGTTCGGCCTCCCCCCGCGCCCGGGGGATGATGTCGTTGCGATAGGCTTCGGCCTGGTTGCGCAGGCGCTGCTGGTCCTGCCGGGCGCGCTGCACGTCGTTGAAGGCGTCGACCACCGGGGCCGGCGGATCGACCCGCTGCAGTTGGACTTCCGTGATCTCGATGCCGGCCTGATAGCCGTCGATGATCTGCTGCAGGTTCGTCCGGGTCTGCGCCTGGATCAGGTCACGCGCCTCGGTCAGCGCCGGCTGGATGTCGGTGCGACCGATGATCTCCCGCATCGCGCTTTCCGCTGCGACTTCCACCGTCTCTTCCGGATCGCGGATGTTGAACAGATAGTCGCGGGCGTTGGATATCCGCCACAGCACGGTGAAATCGATGTCGATCAGGTTTTCGTCCCCGGTGAGCATGATGCTCTCGTCAGGGTTGTCGACGATGCGGCCGGGCTGCTGCGTGAAGCCGATATCGATCCGGTTGACCCGCTGCACCGCCGGCAAGGAGACGGTCTCGATCGGGTCGGGCAGCTTGAACCGGAGGCCCGGGCCTTCGGTCCGGACATACTCCCCGAACCGCTGGACCACCGCCTGCTGTTCCGGATTGACCTGGTACACCATGGACGACGCGAGGACGATCAGCACCACCAGGACCACGATGATGGCGACGCCGCGCCCGCCGCCGAAGCGCTTGGGCACCATCCGTTTCACCCGATCCTGGCCCTTGCGGATCATGTCCTCGAAATCCGGGGGTGTCGGACCGCCGCCGCCGCCCCCGCCGCCGGGCGGTCGGCCCCACGGGTTGTTGCCGCCACCGCCGCCGGACGATCCCCACGGATTGCCGCCGCCTCCTTGATTATTCCAAGGCATACAAGAAAACCCCTGCTCGAAGTGTGCGCCGTCGTGCCACCGGTTCGGGCCGGCTGACCGGCCTCCACGTCGTTTGACAGCGGCACGGGCACGCCGCTAACCCCACCGACGGACGGTCGGCGGGCCCAGGACCCCGCCTGATATCGGAGGGGAGCGGGAGTTTTCAACCATGACGCAGGTTTCCCAAGCGTCGGTACGACAAGCCTTGCAGACCGTGGCCGACCCCGACGCCGGCAAGGACCTGGTTGCGGCCGACATGATCTCCGGCATCGTCGTCAAAGACGGTCACGTGATGTTCTCGATCGAGGTCGACCCGGCCCGCGGCCCGGCACTCGAACCGGTGCGCCAGGCGGCGGAGAAGGCGGTTGCGGCCATCCCCGGCGTGCTCAGCGTGACCGCCGTGCTGACGGCCGAACGGGCGCCGGCCCGGCAGAGTGCGCCCGCGCGCGCGCCGATGCCGCAAGGCCGGCCGCGTCCCGCCGGCGGCCGCAACCGGCGGATCGAGGTGCCGGGGGTCGAAGCGATCATCGCGGTGGCCAGCGGCAAGGGCGGGGTCGGCAAATCGACCACGGCCGTCAATCTGGCCCTGGCCCTGGCGCGGCAAGGCAGGCGGGTCGGCCTGCTGGATGCGGACATCTACGGGCCGTCGATTCCGCGCATGATGGGCCTGTCCGGCAAACCCGGGTCGCCGGACGGCCAGACCCTCGATCCGATGACCAATCACGGCCTCAAGGTGATGTCGATCGGGTTCATGATCGACGAGGAGACGCCGATGATCTGGCGCGGGCCGATGGTGCAGTCGGCGCTGACCCAGATGCTGCGGGACGTCAATTGGGGCAACCTCGACATCCTGGTCGTGGACATGCCGCCGGGGACCGGCGACGCGCAGCTCACCATGGCCCAGCAGGTGCCGCTGGCTGGGGCCGTGATCGTCTCCACCCCGCAGGACATCGCGCTGCTGGATGCCCGCAAGGGTCTCAACATGTTCCGCAAGGTCGACGTCCCGGTGCTGGGGATCGTGGAGAACATGTCGACCTTCGTGTGCCCCAAATGCGGTCACCGGACCGACATCTTCGGCCATGGCGGGGCGCGGGACCAGGCGGCCGAGCTGTCGGTGCCGTTCCTCGGCGAGGTGCCGCTGCATCTCGCGATCCGGGAGACCTCGGACACCGGTCAGCCGATCGTGGTGTCGGAGCCCGCCGGTCCCCATGCCGCGGCCTATGCGGCCATCGCCCAGGCCGTGCTGGAGGGGCTCGGCGGCACCAGGCGCCGGACGGCACCCAAGATCCTGATCGAGTAGGACGGGCCGGTCCGGGACGGCCCCCGTCCGGACCGCGGGGCGAGGGCCGCCCCCCGACCGCCGGACGGGGTCGGCGCAAGCGCTGTGCTGCGGTCTTGCGACCGCCGCGCCCGTGCCATATTGGGGTGCGATACGCGTCCCTGGGCGGTGGCGCCGGCGGTGGCTCTCCGGCGCCCCGCGTTCAGGCCGGCCGATCGCGGATCGGCCGGGGTGCGGGGAACCCGCGGAGACGACCGCCGGCCCCCGAGGTGACAGCAGGAGGAACGACGCCGGATGACGGGGCGATGGGCTTCCCACGCGTTGGCGCTTGCAGCGGGCTTGGGTGCGGTCTGCCTGTGCGCCGGTTCGGCCGCGGCCGACGAGCTGTCCATCGCCCTGCGCAATGACAGCATCGCGCCGGTTTCGGTCATCCAGGTGTCGGCCGACTACCGCACCAGTTGGGGGGGCAATCGGCTCAATGGCGCGATCTCCCCCGGCCAGATCGGGCGGGTGACCATCACCGGGGTCAACGGCCACTGCTTCTTCGACATCCAGGTCGAGGACGCCAATGGCCGCCAGGCCCAGTATTGGGGCCGCAACCTGTGCGTCGAGACCGTCATCGAGCATCGCTGACCGCCCCGTCGGCCGGCCGGACCCTATTCCGGTCTGATCACGGTCATCAGTTCCCGCCATTCCCGCGCGCTCATGCCGCTTGTGGCCGGCGTCACCGGCTCGCCGGCAAGCATGCGGCGCACCACCTGGACGGCCTGCGACGACAGCGTCGCCGCGTCGAGCCGATAGTCCCGGAACGCCCGGGCGGTCATCGGCACCCATCGCTCCAGCACGTCGACCATGACCTCGGCATAGGCCCGGATCTCATACTGTGCATGATCGTCTGCCCGTAACCGCAGGAAATGCATCAGGTTATGGAGATCGGTCTTCCAGTACCACTGGGTATAGGTGTTGAGGGTCAGGTTCATCCGGGCCAACTCCCGGGCCAGGCCCTGACGATCGGGATCAAGCGCCGCACCGGCTTCGTCCGCGTTGAGCATCGTCTGATAGTGGCGGTAGGTCCGTTCCGCATCGGCCCGCAGCAGCGCCAGCACGTCGGCCGCCTCGTCCCCGTCCAGGACCTCGCCTCGCCCCTGCCGGTTGCTGTCCGACTGCGCGGCCAGTTGCGCCGGATCGGGGATGTAGAATTCCTTGTCGAGCACCGAATAGCGGGCCGAGTACTCGTTGACGTTGGCGGTCCGGTGACGGATCCACTGCCGGGCGATGAAGATCGGCAGCTTGACGTGGAACTTGATCTCGCACATCTCGAACGGTGTGGTGTGCCAGTGCCGCATCAGGTAGCGGATCAGTCCTTCGTCGTTGCGGACCGATTTCGTGCCCTTGCCGTAGGAGACCCGGGCCGCCTGCACCACGGCCGCGTCGTCGCCCATGTAGTCGACCACGCGGACGAAGCCGTGGTCGAGCACGGGCAGCGGCTGGAACAAGAGGGCCTCCACCGCCGCGACGGTCGGGCGCAGGGTCGGCGTGGGCTGTGAGCGGGCGTGCGCGATCTCGTCGGCCTGATCCCGGGTCAGCCGGTTGCCGGTGAGGGCGCTGGGGGGGTCATGGGTCATGGCTCATCCTGACGGTCGGACCGAAGGCCGGGTTGCGAAAGCGGGGGGTGAGGCCGGACGGCGCCCGACTCCGGGCCCGGCCGGAGATCAATCCCGGTCGACCGTCCGGCGGCCGTCAAGGGGAACGGGCCGCGGCTCCTGCTGGGTGATGCAGTGGATACCGCCGCCTCCGCGGGTGATCGCCGCCGCCGGCACCGGGACGATCCGCCGGTCCGGGAACAGCTCGGCGAACAGCGCCGCCGCCTCGTCGTCGGCCGGGTCGTCGAAAGCCGGCAGGATCACGCCGGCCCGGGCCCCGTCGCCGGCCAGATAGCAGTTCACGTAGCTCTGGGTGATCCGCCGGCCGTCGGGGTGGTGCCGCGGCCGCGGCGTCGGGGCTTCGACCAGGCGCCAGGGGTCGCCGGCCGCGGTGCGGGCGCCGCCGAGCGCCCGCCGGCAGGCGTCCACCCGCGCCCGGTTGGGATCGGTCCGGCCGCCGCCGCCCGCAAGCACGATGGTGCCGGCGTCGGCGAACATGGCGATCTCGTCGACATGC
Source organism: Alphaproteobacteria bacterium (assembly GCA_028281265.1). Lineage (GTDB taxonomy): Bacteria > Pseudomonadota > Alphaproteobacteria > DSM-16000 > Inquilinaceae > JANQKE01. The sequence continues at coordinate 124,806 of JANQKE010000188.1, forward strand.
CCGGCCGTCTCGTCATCGATCAGACCCGCCGGCAGCCAGATCATGCTGTCCGCACCGAGCGCGCCGAGGATCCGCCGCTCGATCTCCGGCTGCGTCAGCCCGGGATTGCGGCTGGGATGCAGCAGGCACTCGGCCGTCGTCAGGATCGTGCCTTGCCCGTCGGTGTGGATGGCGCCGCCTTCCATCACCAGGTCGACGGTCACGTCCGGTGTGCCGGTCCATGCGGCAATTCGCCTGCCCGCCTCCGCATCCAGGGCGTAAGGCTGGTAGATTCCGCCCCAGCCGTTGAACCGCCAGCAGACCGCCTCGACGGTGCCGTCGGCCGTCAGCCGGAACGTGGGGCCCGTGTCCCTCAGCCAACTGTCGTCCATCGCCATCGATCGGGTCTCGATGGCGGCCGGCAGACCCGGTGGGAGGGATCCGACGTCCTCGGGCCGGTGCAGCAGGCGGACCGGCTCGAAGGGGGCGATGGCCCGGGCGACCGCGGCCGTGGCGTTGCGGGCGGACGCCAGCTCGGGGCCCCAGGTTTCGGGCCGGCAGGGCCAGGCGATCCAGCAGCGGCGATGCGGTTCCCATTCCGCCGGGAAGCGCGGCCGAGAGGACGATCGGGGGGTGTCGGTCCGGCGGGTCACGATTTGCAGCCGATTTTAGAAAAATCTCTCGCAGTAGTTTTGTGGTCCGACAACCAATCCCCTCCTAACGGCTAGTGAGGTTTGATTCGGCAGAGATGACAGCTTGCTAGCAGGCATCTTTGACGTGATCCTTAGAGTCTCGATTCGGGCTTGCGCCGCACCCGACAGCCACCCCCATCCGTCAATCCCCTTCCCGCGCCACACCGACGCACGCCCCAGACACCCGGTCATGACACCCAGCATCGCCCCCATCAAACTGGACCAGGAATGGAGCGCCGGCGCCATGGTCGGGGTGTATCTGGGGCTGTTCTTCATCCTTGCGAGTGCCGAACTCGACATCGTCGCCCAGCTCGTCTTCGTCGCGGCCAGCATGGGGACGATGATCGTGCTGCGGTTCATGGCGCCGATCGGGCCGTTGCGGGTGGTCTTCCTGACCGTGGCTCTGCTGATCAGTGCGCGGTATTTCGGCTGGCGCATCACCGACACGATCGACTATGTGGACCCGATCTCCCTGGTGGCGGCCGTCGCGCTGCTGCTGGCGGAGGCCTACGGTTTCATCATCGCGGTCCTGGGCGCCTTTGTCACGGTCCACCATTTCCGGCGCCACCTGCCGATCACGCCGCTGGACGAAACCCAGGCGCCGAGCGTCGATATCCTGATCCCAAGCTATAACGAGGATCCGGAGCTGCTCGAAGTCACGATGCTGGCGGCCCGGGCCATCGTCTATCCCGGGGAGAATTACGAAGACCCCGCCCGCAGCCGCAAGCGGGTCTATCTCCTCGACGACGGTGGCACGATCCAACGGCGCAATCACGCCGATCCGGAAACCCGGCAGGCGGCCGAGGAGCGCTACCACACCCTGCGGGCGCTGTGCCGGAAGGTCGGCGTCACCTACCTGACGCGGGAACGCAATGTCGGGGCCAAGGCGGGCAATCTGAACGCGGCCTTGCCCAAGGTGCACGGCGACTACGTGCTGATCCTGGATGCGGACCATGTGCCCACCGCCGACATCCTGCAGAACACGGTGCCGCTGCTGAACGAGAACCCGAAGCTGTTTCTCGTCCAGACCCCGCACTTCTTCCTCAATCCCGATCCGCTGGAGCGCAATCTCGGCACCTTCCGGGAGATGCCGTCCGAACAGGAGATGTTCTATGGCGTCATCCAGCGCGGCCTGGATTACTGGGACGGATCGTTCTTCTGCGGCTCGGCCGCATTGCTGCGGCGCAAGCATCTCGACGAGGTCGGGGGCATCCAGGGGGAGAGCATCACCGAGGACGCCGAGACTGCGCTCGAACTGCATGCCAAGGGCTATCACAGCGCTTATGTCGACAAGCCGATGGTCGCCGGCTTGGCGCCGGAGACGTTCTCGGCCTTTATTTCCCAGCGGATCCGCTGGGCCCAGGGGATGATCCAGATATTCCTGCTGAAGAACCCGCTGTTCAAGAAAGGCCTGTCGATCAGCCAGCGTCTATGCTATTTGAATTCAAGTTTCTTTTGGTTCTTCCCGATGGCGCGACTGATGTTTTATTTGGCGCCGGTGTTGTATCTCGTGTTCAACGTGTCGGTCTACAACGCGACATCGTCGGAAATCGTCGCCTATACGATCCCGCATGTGATCGCATCGCTGATGATGGCGGATTACCTGTACCGCCGTGTGCGCTGGCTGTTCATCTCGGAACTCTACGAGCTGGTCCAGTCGGTGTTCTGCTTCCGGGGACTGTTGAAGGTGTTCGCCAATCCGCGGGCGCCCGAATTCGTCGTCACACCGAAGGGCGAAGTGACCGACCGCGACTACATATCGCCGCTGGCCGGGTGGTTCTACGTCATCTTCTTCGCCGCGGTGCTCGCCCAGGCCTTCGGGATCCAGCGGGCGGTCGTCGGCGGGCCGCAGTCGGACATCCTCTGGGCGGTGCTGACCTGGAACTTCTTCAACATCATGCTGGCGTTGGGGGCGATCGGCGTGGTGTACGAACGCCTGCAGCGGCGGACCGCCATGCGGGCCGAACGCCGCTATGGCGGCTATCTGAAGATCGGCAACTACCGCTACCCGTTCGAAACGTTGGACGTGTCGGTCTCCGGCGCCCGCTTGACCGTTTCGAACTTGCCGGAGGATCAGGTCTTCCCGGTCGGCACCCCGGTGTCGCTGAGTTTCTCCATCCTGCACGAGGCCGAGATCGAGGCCGAGTTGCGGCAGCAACTGCAGGTCGGGCATCCTTGCGGCGTTCGCTACGCGATCGGGGACGACCCGCTCAAGCGGCTGGCCGCCGTGCACCTGGTCCACGCCGACAGCTCGGCCTGGGAGGAGTTCACCAACGCCCGCGCCCGCCGTAGCGTTCCCGGCGGGCGGTTGCTGTTCTTGATGCGGCGCAGCACCGAGGTCGCCTGGCGCCACTTCGTTACCCTGATCCGGTTCGGCAAACGACAGGTCGAGAAATGGTATCACGAAAGCCTTGTTTGAGCCGTGACGTGGCGGCCCTTGTGTTTGCCGGGACCGTATCCATGCTGGCCGTATCGGCGGCCGTGGCCCAGGTTCAAGAACCGGTCGATCTGCTGCTGGAAAGCCGCGAGCAACTGGAGCCGAGCGCGACCGAGACCGCGCTGGACGGCAGCGGTCTGCGGCCGCGCGACGGGGCGGCCACGATCCGGCGGCTCGGCCCGGACCGATACGAGGAGGCCGTGCCTCTGTCCCGGTTCCGGGCCTTCCCAGGGCCGCTGCTGATGACGACGGCGAGCTTCACCGAGGACGTCTTCTTCCCGCTGTCGAGCCGGGTGGACGTGATCGAGGCCAGCCTCGATCTCGACTTCGCCAATTCCATCGCGCTGTTGCCGGAACGATCGGTCCTGTGGACGTCCCTGAACGGGCCGGTGTTCGGACAGATCCGCCTGCGTCCGGAAACCTGGTCGAACTTCGTGCGCATCGACATGCCCGAGCGGAGGCTGTTGCCGGGTTTCAATCAAATCGGGTTCAACGTGGCCCAGCACTACACCGACAACTGCGAGGACTATGGCGCGCCGGAACTGTGGACGGAGATCGATACCGCGGAAAGCGCCGTCCGGGTGATCTACGACCAGGTCGACCTGTCCCTGCTGCCGGTCACCCTGGCCGATCTGCCCGATCTGTTCTCGACCGCGATCGGCGGCTCGCAGAGCCTGCAGATCATGACGGTGGGCGACCTCGGCGATGCGGAGATCCGCTGGGGCAGCAAGATCGCCCGGGCGGCCGGGCTGATGCTGGGCTTCGTGGTGCCGGAGATCACCTATGCGCGGGCCCGCCAGGCCCCGCGGAGCGTGATCACGGCCGCCTTGGCGGAGGATTACCGGTTCCCCGGTCTCGATCAGTCGGCGATGGTGAACCGGGACAGCGCGCTGGTCGGCACGCGCTCGCAACTGGAAAGCTTCATGCGGCCCGATCTGCTGGCGCAGATCACCGGGCCTTACATCGGCATCCATCCGCTGGACGCCAACGCGACGGAGTTCGTGCTGGTGATCAGCGGCCGCGACGCCGCGGAGGTGGATACCGCCGCCGACGTGCTGATGTACATGGATTTTCCCATGACCGATCAGCCGTTCACGGTGATCCAGGATTTCCAGCCGCCGGTGGAGCCGATCGCCGCCGGCACCATCAACGTCGCGCGTTCCAGCGTCTATCAGTTCAGCGATCTGGGCTTCAGCAGCACGACCATCCAAGGCATGGCGACCCAGGAGATGTTCCTCGAGGTCATCATGCCGCCGGACATGTTCGCACCCGAAGACGTCGAAGTCGTCCTGCTGCTCAACCTGGCCTTCGGTGCCGGTCTGCGGGACGATTCCGTGCTCAACATCCTCGTCAACGATCAATACTACGACACGATCTCGCTCAACGTGGTCGAGGGGGCGGTGTTCCGGGAGTTCCGCCTGCCGATCCCGCTGCGCCGGTTCCGTCCCGGCCTCAACCGGATCGCCTTCGAATCCATCATGGTGCCGTTGCGGACCGGCGAGTGCCTGCTGCAGCAGGATCGCAACCTGCAGCTCAGCCTGTTCGAGAACTCGGAGCTTCACATGCCGGATGCGGCCGAGTTCGCGGTCCAGCCGGACCTGTCGCTGTTCATCCAGTCCGCCTTTCCGCACTTCAACCCGCTATACGGGACCGACGCCTCGCTGCTGGTGACCGGCAACGATCCGGCCACCGCGGTGGCGGCGTGGACCTTCGCCGCCAAGCTGGCCCAGGTCACGCGCGTGCCGATGTCCGACCTGCAGGTCGGGCTCACCGTTCCGACCGACGACCGCCATGTCATGGTGGTCGGGCCGGCCGCTGAGGTACCGGAGGGGTTTCGCGCGGCCGCGCCGGTTGCGATCGGCGATGCCCTGGAAGTCCCGTATCCGTCGCTGCGTCGGGTCGAGCGCGACGTCAACCGCTGGCAGGATACGCCCCTGGCGCGCACGTTCCTGGACTTCTTCGGCATCGTGGAAGCCGATCTGCCGAGGGTCGGTCCGGTGGTCGAGACCGGACGGCTGACCCAACGCAACCCGCTGGGCGACAACGGGCTCATGATGAGTTTCCGGGCCGAAGCCGGCAGTACCCGGACGGTCACCCTGATCACCGCCCGCGATCCGGCCCTGCTGCGCGAGCGCGTCAGGCAGATCGTCGAGCCCGCCTACTGGTTCCAGTCCGACGGCGACCTGGTGGTCTGGAACGACCGGGTCAACACGGTCGGGTATCAGGAGGTGGCGGAGCGCTACTATATCGGCTCGCTGACCCTGGGAGACCGGCTGACCTACATCACCGGGACGCGGCCGGTGACCACGATCGTCCTGCTGCTGGGCGGTATCGTCTTGTTCGCCGTGCTGTTCTGGTACCTCCTGCAGCGCCGCGCGGGACGGAGGCAACCCCATGGCTAGGGGAGCGAAATCGATGCGCAACGCCCTGCTCGGTGGTGTCGGCATCGCCGTCATCGTCGGCGCGGGCGCTACCGTGATGGCCCAGGATCTGGAGCTGCACGTCCTGCCGTCACCGGATCCGGTCACCCGGCCCGGCGCGGTCGAGCCCGATCTGACCGCGCCGGCCGACGCCACCACCCCGCCGACCCTGCGGCCGGACGACCGGCGCCTGTGGCGGCTGATCAATGCCGGCGACTACCCCGGTGCCCGGGCCGAGATCGACCGTCTGCGATCGCTGTTTCCCGACTACCAGCCGCCCGAAGAGGCGGTCGCCATCCTGACCAATCCCGACACGCGGCCGGTATGGAACCGGATCAACGCCGGGGACCTGCGCGGCGCCCGGGCCGAGATCGCCCGCCTCCAGCAGGAGTTTCCGGGGTGGTCGCCGCCGGCGGACATGGCCGAGGCGCTGCGCGCCGGCCCCGACACCACCCCAGTGTGGAACCTGATCAACCGGGGGGACTTCGTCACCGCCCGGCAGGAGATCAGCCGCCTGCAAAGCCAGTACCCGGGCTGGGGTCCGTCTCGGGACATGATCGCCGCGCTGGAGGCCGGTCCCGACGAACGCCCGTTGTGGGAGTTGATCAACCGCCAGGAATACGACGCCGCTGAAGCCGAGATCCGCCGCTTGCGCCGGACCGCACCCGGCTGGGAACCCCCGGCCGCCGCGGTGCAGACCATCGCTGAAGGACGGCTGACGGCGCGGATCGAAAACGCGATCGCCGCCCGCCGCTATGGCGAGCTGGTGTCGCTGGCGCGCAGCTCTCCCGCGTCGTTCGATTGCCCGCGGTCCGACCGCATCTGGGCGCTGACCGAGGCGTATTACGCGTCCCGCAGTTTCGAGGCGATCGAAGAACGCTACCGGCACGTCATCACCGCCTGTCCCACCACCGAAGAGCGGCTGTTCGCGCTGGAACGGGCGTTGCAGCAGCTACCGCCGCCGGCGATCGAGCGGCTGGTCGATCTCGAAGGGCCCATGACACGCGGCCCGGTGGCCGAGCAGCAGTATCAGGACATCCTGCGGCGGGTCTTCCCGGAGCGTTTCCCGCCGCCCCCGCCGCGGGACGTCGCCCTGCAGCAGCAGGATGCCGGCATTGCGCTGGGGCTGGGGTGGGAGGCCTTCCAGGCCGGGGACGATCTCGAGGCCGAGCGCTGGTTCCAGCGATCGCTCGACTGGTCGGACGGCGGGACCGAACCGTTGATGGGGCTGGCCAGCTTGCGTCTGCGTCAGGACCGGGTGGAGGAGGCCGATGCCCTGTTGCAGCAGGTGGGGGCACCGTCGGCCCTCAGCCGGGAGCTGACCGGCTATGTACGGCTGGCGCAGGCCGATCGGGCCTTTGAGACCGGGCAGTATGACGAGGCGGTCCGGCTGGCCCAGCAGGCGGCCCAGGTGCCGCAGACGGCCGAGGACGCCCGCACGCTGATCGGCTGGATCCGGCTCGCCCAGGCTCAGGAGCAGATCGAAACCGGCGATGTCGCCCAGGCCCGGCGGCTCGCCGAGGAGGCGGCGCGCCAGCCCCAGACCAACGAGCCGGCGCGGGAGCTGATCGGCTGGACCACGCTGTCCCAGGCCAACGAGCTGTTCGAGCAGGGCCGGTACGACGACGCGATCGCCTTCGCCCGGACGGCCGCTCAGGTCGACGCCGTGGCCCCGGAGGCCCAGGCGCTGGTCGGCTGGATCAACCTGACCCGCGCCAACGAGGCCTATGAGAGCGGCAACTACGCCCAGAGCATCCAGTTCGCCAACGCCGCCGGGGTGTCGCCCGAATCCATGGCCGATGCCCGGACCATCGCCGGCTGGTCGCATTACGCGGTGGCGCGGGACGCCTATCTGGCCGGCAACTATCCGCGGGCGATCGAGTTCGCGACCGCGGCCCTGTCGACACCGGAGGTGGCGTCCGATGCCGAAAGCCTGCTGGCGTGGTCGCACTACCGGGCCGGCAGCTACGCCCAGGCGGCGGAGATCTTCGAACGGCGCTACGAACAGACCGGCGCTCAGGACGATGCCGAAGGGCTCTACTTCGCCCTGGCCGGTCTGGAGGAGACCGGGCAGCAGCGCCGGATCGCGCGGGACGAAGGCGGACCTTTCTCCACCCTGGTGCGCAGCAACCTCGACGAGGAGGCGGCGGCCGCATCCTACCGGCGCCGCCAGTTCGCCGCCGTCGAGCATTTCGAGCCCGCGCAGCTCGAAGGCACCCGGAACTTCTCCCGCATCTCGCCCCATGGCCATGTCATCGGCCGCTGGCGCAGCGGCGAGGGCGGCGAGGATCGCCTGGGGCAGATCAGCGGCGGTGTCGGCGTCCGCTTCGGCGTCGGCCGCAGCCTGATCGAGGCCGACGTCACCGCGATACGGCTGTCCGCCGGCACCCCGTCACCGGGCGACGAGGTCGGCGATCCCCGGGCGACGGCCTATGTCCGCAGTCCCACCGACGACATGTTCGGGTTTGAGCCGCGGCTGCGCTGGACCTACGAGACCCCGCTGCAACCCTATCTGGAGATCGGCACCACCCCGCTGCTCGGCGGCGAAGTCGACGCGACCTGGACCGGTCGGGGCGGGCTCATCTATCACGGCGACACCGGCTTCCGGGCCCAGGCCGACCTGTTCCGCGAATCGCGGCGGGATACGCTCTTGTCCTATACCGGGCTGGTCGATCCGACGCAGAACGGGGTGACGTATGGCCGGGTCCTGGAGCAGGGCGCGACCGTCAACGTCTCCGTCCCGGTCGCCGATCGCTGGGCCGTCGGGGGCGAGGCCCTGGTCAGTTGGCTGGACGGCGAGTTGACCGAAGAGAACCACCGGATCGCCGTCGGCATCAACGCCGGCTACGATCTGCGGCTCGACGGCTTCGACTACTTCATCGTCGGCCCCAGCTATCGCTACGAGACGTATGACAACAACCAGAACCATTTCTCGGTGGGCCATGGCGGCTATTTCAGCCCGCAGCAGTATCATGTGCTGGGTCTTTACGCGCTGTTCCAGTCCGAGGAGCAGGCGCCGTGGATCTGGCGGGGATACGTGTCGCCCAACCTGTCCTATGTCGAGCAGGACGAGGCCGATATCCTGCCCCTGACCCCGACCGGAACGCGGTACGGCGCCGAAGACAGCTTCGGGCTGGGAGCCGCCGGCGAGGTCGAGGCGGTCTATCTGGCCGACGAGAACCTCCAGCTCGGCGGCTTGCTGCGGGCGGACGTGAACGCGAACTACCAGGAGGTCGCGGGCGGGGTGTTCCTACGCTACATCTTCGGGCCCCGATCCTCCGCGGTCGGTGCGGATCTGTCCCCGTCTCCGTTCCTGCGGATCGACCGCGCGCAGATGCCGGTGCCGCGCTGACCGCTTCGGGCCGGCCCGGGTTGACCGCGATCGCCCGATGGCCTTCATCCTCGGTCCGGAACACCGGCTCCGGTGCGGAGGCGAGCGGGGAGGACGGCATGGCCCAGCCACGGGATCTCGGGCGGTACGACTACGTCATCGTGGGCGCCGGCAGTGCCGGCTGCGTCCTGGCCAACCGGCTGTCGGCCGATCCGGACGTGTCGGTCCTGCTGCTCGAAGCCGGGGGCAAGGACGACTATCTCTGGGTCCATGTGCCGGTCGGCTACCTCTACTGCATGGGCAACCCGCGGACCGATTGGGGCTTCTTCACCGAGCCCGAGCCGGCGCTCAACGGCCGCCGCCTGATGTATCCGCGCGGGCGGATCCTGGGCGGGTGCTCGTCGATCAACGGCATGATCTACATGCGCGGCCAGGCGCGGGACTATGATGGCTGGCGCCAGTCCGGCAATCCCGGCTGGGGCTGGGACGACGTGCTGCCGCTGTTCAGGCGGGCCGAGGACCACTATGCCGGGGACACGCCGGCCCATGGGGCCGGCGGCGAATGGCGGGTGGAAACCCAGCGCCTGTCCTGGGAGATCCTGGACGCTTTCCGGGACGCGGCCGTGCAGGCCGGGCTGCCCCGGATCACGGATTTCAACGCCGGCGACAATGAAGGGGTGGCGTATTTCGAGGTCAACCAGCGGGCCGGGGTCCGGTGGAATGCGGCCAAGGCCTTTCTGCGCCCGGCCCGGCGGCGGGGCAACCTGACCGTCGTGACCGACGCCGAGGTGCAGACGCTGATCCTGGAGGGCCGGCGGGCGACGGGGGTGTCGCTCCGGCATCACGGGCTGCCGGCCACCGCCCGGGCGGACGGGGAGGTGATCCTCGCCGCCGGGGCGATCGGGTCACCGCATCTGCTGCAGCTTTCCGGCATCGGGCCGGGCGCGGTCCTGGCGGCCCATGGGGTCACCCCGGTGCACGACCTGCCGGGGGTGGGGGAGAACCTGCAGGACCATCTGCAACTGCGCTGCATCTACCGGGTCGAGGGGGTGGAGACCCTGAACCGGCGGGCCGGCACGCTGGCCGGACGGATCGGCATCGCCTGGGAGTATCTCACCCGGCGGTCGGGGCCGATGTCGATGGCGCCGAGCCAGCTCGGCGCGTTCGCGAAGTCCGACCCGTCCTGCGAGACGGCGAATCTGGAGTATCACGTCCAGCCCCTGTCCCTGGACAGGTTCGGCGACCCGCTGCACCGGTTCCCTGCCTTCACCGCCAGCGTGTGCAATCTGCGGCCCGACAGCCGCGGCACGGTGCGGCTGACCGCGCCCACGGCGCGCGAGGCGCCGGCGATCCGGCCCAACTACCTGGCCGCGGAGCGGGACCGGCGGGTCGCCGCCGACGCGATCCGGCTGACCCGCCGGATCGTCGGCCAGCCGGCGCTCGCCCGCTACCGTCCCGAGGAACACCTGCCGGGTGCGGCCGTCGACGGCGATGACGCCCTGGCGCATGCGGCGGGGAGGATCGGCACCACCATCTTCCATCCGGTCGGCACCTGCAAGATGGGTCCCGATCCGATGGCGGTGGTCGACGACCGGCTGTGCGTGCACGGCATCGCCGGCCTCAGGGTGGTCGACGCGTCGATCATGCCGACGATCACCTCCGGCAACACGGCCGCGCCGACCATGATGATCGCCGAGAAGGGGGCGGAGATGATCCGGGCTGACCGCCGGTCCGCCCGGGATGCCCGCGCGGCTTAGAGCAAGATGACATGAGGGCGACACCCCCCCCTGCCTGACTCTCGCTCTCCAAGGTGAGAACAGGAGCGGCAGGGCGGCTCGGAGGTCCGGCCTGCCGGCCGGTTGCCGTGACCGTCGGCGTCAGGCCGAGGCCATCGGCTCCATCTGCTGCGGCGCGTCCGCGACGCGGAAGCTCTCGCCGCACCCGCAGCGATCGACCTCGTTGGGGTTGTTGAACACGAACCGGGCGCCGAACTCCTCTTCGACATAGTCCATTTCGGAGCCCAGCAGGAACATCGTCGAGGTCGGCTCGATGAACAGGGTGACCCCCTTGTCCTCTACCTTCTCCTCGAACCGCTTCTGATCGGCGGCATACTCCATGTAGTACGACAACCCCGAACAGCCGCGCGCCCGGACGCCGACGCGCACCCCGACGATCGGCGTATCGGACTGGGCCATCAACGACTTGACCCGCTCGGCGGCGCGGTCGGTCACGGTCATGGCTTTGGGCAACGGTCGCATCGCACTGGGCTTCCTTGTCCCGGTTTCACCGCGGGCTCCGGCGACCCGGCGGGTCCGGAGCTGAGAACCATTATCATATAAGCGTATCACGGCCGGCCAGAAGGGGGGAAGTCAAACCTGGACCCGCATCCCGGGCCGAATTGCCGCCCCCCGGGGGCGAGGATCGCTCCGATCAGGTGTCCAGGAAGCTGCGCAGCTTGCGCGACCGGCTGGGGTGCTTGAGCTTGCGCAACGCCTTGGCCTCGATCTGGCGGATCCGCTCCCGGGTGACGGAGAACTGCTGGCCGACCTCCTCCAGCGTGTGGTCGGTGTTCATGCCGATGCCGAAGCGCATGCGCAGCACCCGTTCTTCCCGGGCCGTCAGCGAGGCCAGGACGCGGGTCGTGGTTTCCCGCAGATTGGCCTGGATGGCGGCATCCAGCGGTTGGACGGCGTTCTTGTCCTCGATGAAATCGCCGAGATGGCTGTCCTCCTCGTCCCCGATCGGGGTTTCGAGGGAGATCGGTTCCTTGGCGATCTTGAGGACCTTGCGGACCTTCTCCAGCGGCATCATCAGCCGCTCGGCCAGCTCCTCCGGGGTCGGCTCGCGGCCGATCTCGTGCAGCATCTGCCGGCTGGTGCGCACCAGCTTGTTGATCGTCTCGATCATGTGGACGGGGATGCGGATCGTCCGCGCCTGGTCGGCGATCGATCGGGTGATCGCCTGCCGGATCCACCAGGTGGCGTAGGTCGAGAACTTGTAGCCGCGGCGGTACTCGAACTTGTCGACCGCCTTCATCAGCCCGATGTTGCCTTCCTGGATCAGGTCCAGGAACTGCAGGCCACGGTTGGTGTATTTCTTGGCGATGGAGATCACCAGGCGCAGATTGGCCTCGACCATCTCCTTCTTGGCGCGGCCGGCTTCCTTTTCGCCTTTCTGGACGGTTTCGACGATCCGGCGGAACTCGGAGATCGGCAGGCCGGCGATATCGGCGATCTCGCCGATCTGGGCGCGCAGGCCGGCGATCCGCTCGCCCGAGCGCTCGACGAACCGGGCCCAGGCCGGCCCGAGCGTTGCGACCCGTTCGATCCAACCGGGATCGAGTTCGTGGCCGTAATACTCTCGCAGGAAGGCGTCGCGGTCGACCTTGCTGTCCGTGGCCAGGCGCAACAGCCGTCCTTCGAGGCTGACGAGCTGGCGGTTGAGGTCGTAGAGCTGGTCGACGAGCTGCTCGATCCGGTTGTTGTTGAGGTGCACGTCCTCCATCAGCTCCACCAGATGATGGCGGAGCTTGGCGTATTGCTCGTCGGCGGTCTTCGGCGGCTGCTTGCCCTTCTGCAACGCGGCCAGGCGCTTGAGCTGGACCGCGTGCAGATCGGTATAGGTCGCCTCGATCTGGTCGAACAGGTCGAGCACCTTGGGCTTGAGCTCCTCCTCCATCGCGGAGATGGAGGGGCCGCCGTCATCCTCGTCGTCCTCGTCCTGGGCGCCGGCGTCGCCGCCCTCGGAGGCGGCGTCGCTCCCGTCGGTGTCGCCCTCGGCGGCGGCGGCGGCGGGGGTGGGCGTACCCGGCGGGGCGACGCCCGCAGCGGTGCCGTTGACCGTCACCGCGGCCGCGGCGTCGACGGGCTTGGCGGGGGGCTGCGGGGCGTGCCGGTCGGGCCCGGCATAGGTCGCTTCCAGGTCGATGATGTCGCGCAGCAGCATCTTGCCGTCCTTCAGGGCGGCGTGCCATTCGATGATCGCGCGGATGGTCAGCGGGCTCTCGCAGATCCCGCCGATCATCATCTCGCGGCCGGCTTCGATCCGCTTGGCGATGGCGATCTCGCCTTCCCGCGACAACAGCTCGACCGAGCCCATCTCCCGCAGATACATCCGCACCGGATCGTCGGTCCGGCCGACATCCTCGTCGTTGAGGTTGCCGGCGTCGCGGCTTTCCTGCTCCTTGTCGGTGGCCGCCTGGACGTCGTCCTGCTCTTCGTTCTCGACGACGTTGATGCCCATCTCGCTCAGCGAGGACATCACGTCCTCGATCTGCTCGGACGACGTCTGGTCGGGCGGCAGGATCGTGTTCAGCTCATCATAGGTGATGAAGCCGCGTTCCTTGGCCTTGGCGATCAGCTTCTTGACCGCTTGCCCGGCGGTGTCGAGCAGCGGCCCCTCGGCCTGCTCGTCCCGGTTCTCGGTATTCTCGGACTGCGCTTGGGTCTTGGTCGCCATACTCACTCACACCACGCTCACCGTCGGCCGCCGCACGCCGGGGGCGCGGCGCGGGATACCGACACGATCGACTGACATAGGGTTGCCCCCCGCGACTGGGGAGGGGCCGACCCGACAGATTTCACCCCATCTGCGTTGACGGGGACCGTCCGACACCCCCGGGGCGCGAACCGGGAGCCTTGCACCGGCCGGAACCGACGATACCCGCCGTCACGGTTCCGACACCGCCCCGATCGCCGCCAACTCGGCCGCCTGGGCCCGGATCGCGAGCATGCGGTCGAGATTCTGCTGGCTGGGATCGCGGGCACAGGCCTCGGCCGCGGCCCGCAATTCCCGCTCGACCTCGCGGCGCTGGGTCCAGGCCAGCAGCCGATGCCAGGCGGCGCGCGCGTCCTCGACCGGCCGGGCCGGGTCTGCCGCGGTTTCGGTGCGGATCATCTCCGCCCCGGTGAGTGCGGCGAGGACGTCCTGCAGACCGGCGTCGCGGAGATGGTCGGCCAGGACCGCGCGGTCAACCGCTTCGGCCGCCGTCCAGCAATGCAGCACCGCTTCCCGGACCCGTGCGAGGCCGGGGTCGCGGATCTCCGCCCCGGCCAGGGCCTCGTCCATCTCCGGCAGCAGGGACGGGTGATTGACGGCCAGGGCGAGGGCGATGCGCAGCTCCCGCGTCCCGGCCCCGGCCAGCCCACGCGGCACGGGAGGCTGCGGGATCGCGCCTCCGACATCGGCATGCCGGTCGGAGAAGCGCGGGTCCGGGCGGCGGCCCGCCCGGCCGGCCGGCCCGCCGCCCCCGGCCCGTTGCCGGCGCGGCCAGGCGGGAAACGCCGCATCCATCCGTTCCTTCAGCGCCCGGTCGTAGAAATCCCGGACGATCGGGTCGGCGATGGTCCGGGCGGTTGCCCTGAGGGCCGCGCCGAGGCCCGCCTTGCCTTCCGGTGTGGCGGTGTCGTGGCTCTCCAGCAAGGTCTCCCACACCGCCTGATCGAGCGGGCGGGCGGCATCGAGCGTCTGCCTGACCGTCTGCGCCTGTCCCGATCGGATCAGGCTGTCTGGGTCCTCGCCGGGCGGCAGGAACGCGATCCTGGCCGAATGCGCCGGCTTGAGGATCGGCAGGATCCGCTCGGCGGCGCGGGCGGCGGCGCGCTTGCCGGCCGTATCGCCGTCGAAGCAGAGCACCGGGACCGGGGCGAGGCGCCACACCTCCTCCACCTGGGCCTCTGTCAACGCCGTGCCGAGGGGGGCGACCGCCGCACCGAAGCCCGCCTCGTCGAGGGCGATGACGTCGAGATAGCCTTCGACCACCACCGGGGTCTGATCGCCCCGTGCGGCCTCCCGTGCCGCGGCGAGATTGTAGAGCAGCCTTCCCTTGTGAAAGATCGGGCTCTCCGGGCTGTTGATGTATTTGGGCCCGTCCCCTTGCAGAAGGCGGGCGCCGAACGCCACCACGCGCCCCCGTCGGTCGGTCACCGGGAACATCAGCCGGTTGCGGAAGAAGGCGTAAGGTTTCCGCCCGTCATCCGGCGTGCGGGCGAGCCCCAGCTCCAGCAACTGGTCCAGGCTAAACCCCGCGGCGGTGAGTTCCAGGACCAGCGCCTGGCCGTCGGCCGGGGCATAGCCCAGGCGGAACCGGCCGATCGCCTCGGCGGAGACCTGGCGGCTTGCCAGGTAGCTGCGGGCTGCCTGGCCGTCCGGGGACGCCAAGCGCCGCTGGAACAGGGCGGCGGCCGCTTCGGCCAGGTCGTACAGGCCCTTGTGCCGCAGCTCCTGCCGCTGCGCCTGGGCGGTCGGCTTGGGCATGTCCAGCCCGGCCTGCTCGGCCAGCTGGGCGACCGCTTCGGGGAAGCTCAGCTTGTCGTGGTCGATCAGGAACGAGATGATGTCGCCATGCGCCCCGCAGCCGAAGCAGTGGTAGAAGCCCTTGTCGTCGATGACGTGGAAGCTGGGCGTCTTCTCGTTGTGGAACGGGCACAGGCCTTTGTATTCCCGCCCGGCCTTGGCGAGCTTGACCGTGCGACCGACCACGGTGGAGACCGGGATCCGGTCCCGCAATTCGTCGAGGAAACGCTCTGAGATCGCCATGGCCGGCTGCGGTACGGGTCGGGCGTCAACTCCCAGGGATCTGACCCAAGGACATTCTGACCCTCTGACCCAAGGACATGGGGTGTCGGCCGGCCCGTTGCCACGGGCCGCCGGGCGCGCGCTACGCGCTCAGTGCGGTGCGGACGACGCCGCTGGCCTTACCGAAATCCATCTGCCCGGCATAGCGGCTGCGGAGTTCCTGCATCACCCGGCCCATGTCCTTGAGGCTGCCGGCCCCGAGTTCCGAGATCAGGCTGTTGATCGCGGCCGTGACCTCGGTGTCGTCCAGCTGGCGCGGCAGGAAGCGCTGGATGACCGCGATTTCGCCGCGCTCCTGCTCGGCGAGGTCGACCCGCCCGCCCTGCTCGTAGAGCGCGATCGACTCCCGACGCTGTTTGATCATGGCCGACAGCAGTTGCAGGATCTCGTCATCGGTCAGCCCCTCGGTGTTCCCCTTGCCGCGGGCGGCGATGTCCCGGTCCTTCAGGGCGGCGAGGATCAGCCGGATGGTGGCGACGGCGATCGTGTCCTTGGCCCGCATCGCGGTCTTGAGCGAGTCGTTCAATTCGGTCCGTAGCATCGGTCCGTCTCGACGGGGCGACCGCGACCGGGCGGGGAAGGCCGGAGGGCGCGCCGATTGGTGAGTGTCCCCGGACCCGTTGCGACACCGGCGGCGGAGCGCTCGGGGGCCTGACGAAGACCGCCGGTCCGGGACGCAAGGGTTGCCGTACCGCCGGTTCAACACACCCTATGGCATGCGACGGCGGCATGGCCAAGCGGCGTGTGTACCGCAGTCGAGCCATCGCGGTCCAGCCGGTCAGCTTCCGGGGACCGGCCGTTGGAGCAAGTGTCAGACATGAGGGTGACACACCCTCATGTCCGACTCCCGCTCTCCAAGGGTATGGTAAGAGCGGGATTGGGACGTCACGCGCGATCGTGGAGCGATCGCCCCTGACGCCATCCCGCTCTGGCGGTCCGGGGGCGCGGGGCCTAAGCTATCCTGGGTGCCGTGCGGCCCGCCGGCGATCGGTTCCGGCCGGCCGCCTCCCCGCCTCGCCCCACCGCCGTCAACCCGTGTTTGGTGTCCGTCGATGTCCGACCCGTCCGCCAGCTTGCCCGCACCGCCCGCCGGAGCGACCGCCGCCCTCGTGTTCGGGGACGGCTCGGTGGTATGGGGCCGCGGCTTCGGCGCGGCGGGCGTCCGCGTCGGCGAGGTGTGCTTCAACACCTCGATGACCGGCTACCAGGAGATCATGACCGATCCGTCCTATGCCGGGGAGATCATCACCTTCACCTTCCCCCATATCGGCAATGTCGGCGCGAACGAGGAGGATCTGGAATCGGCGACGCCGGTGGCGCGGGGCCTGGTGGTCCGGATGGACGTCACCGACCCGTCGAACTGGCGCGCCAGCCGGCATCTCGACGCATGGCTGAAGAGCCACGACGTGGTCGGCCTGTCGGGGGTCGACACCCGGCGGCTGACCCGGCGCGTGCGCGACGGCGGAGCCGAAACCGGGGTGATCGTGCACGCCCCCGATGGCCGGCTCGACATCGCCGCCGCCCGGGCCGAAGCCCGGGCCTGGCCGGGCTTGGAGGGCATGGACCTCGCCCGGGAGGTCTCGACCCTCCAGACCTATCGATGGGACGAGACGCGGTGGGCGCTGGGCCGCGGATACGGCCGCCAGACCGCGCCGCGGCATCGCGTCGTCGCCATCGACTACGGTGCCAAGCGCAACATCCTGCGCTGCCTCGCCAGTGCGGGATGCGAGGTGACGGTCGTGCCGGCGACCGCATCGGCCGAGGCGATCCTGGCCCACCGGCCCGACGGCATCTTCCTGTCCAACGGTCCCGGCGATCCGGCCGCGACGGGGGCGTATGCGGTGCCCGTGCTGCGGACGCTGATCGACACCGGCACGCCGATCTTCGGCATCTGCCTGGGCCACCAGCTTCTGGCGCTGGCGCTGGGGGGCAGGACGCGGAAGATGCATCACGGCCACCGGGGGGCGAACCATCCGGTCAAGGACCTCGCCACCGGCCGGGTGGAGATCACCAGCCAGAACCACGGCTTCGCGGTCGATGCCGACAGCCTGCCCACCGGCGTTCAGGTCAGCCATGTCAGCCTGTTCGACGGCAGCAACGAGGGGTTGACCGTCCAGGATCGCCCCATCTTCTCGGTCCAGTACCATCCGGAAGCCAGCCCCGGCCCGCATGACAGCCACTACCTGTTCGAGCGGTTCGTCGCCGATATCGAGGCGGCCAAGGCCGATCGCTGAACGGGCCCGGCCGAGGGGCCGGCGGGCGGGCGCATGGCGGATCTGCTCGGCGACGCCAGAAGCGGCCCGTGGCAGATCCTACCCGGGGTGCATCGGCTTGCCGGTTTCACCGCCGCCGCCGCCCTGATGCCGGAGATCGACCGGGTGGCGGCTGCGGCGCCCTTCCGCTTCATGGTGACGCCGGGCGGCCAGCCGATGTCCGCGGCGATGACCAATTGCGGCCCCTTGGGCTGGGTCAGCGACCGTGCCGGCTACCGCTACGGCCCGACCGATCCCGAAACCGGCCGTCCCTGGCCCGCGATGCCCGCACCGCTGGCGGCGCTGGCCCGCACCGCGGCGGCGGTGGCCGGCTTCCCGGGCTTCGACCCCGATGCGTGCCTGATCAACCGCTATGCCGTCGGCGCCCGCATGGGCGCGCATCAGGACCGTGACGAACGCGACTTCGGCCAGCCGATCGTGTCGGTTTCCTTAGGCTTGCCGGCGGTGTTCGCGATGTACGGGCCCAAGCGCGGCGGCCGGGCCACCCCGATTCCGGTAGCCGACGGCGATGTCGTCGTGTTCGGCGGACCGGCCCGGCGGAACTACCACGCGGTGCGGGCGATCAAGCCCGGCCACCACCCGGTCACCGGGCCCTATCGCTTCAACGTGACGTTCCGCAAGGCCGGTTAGGGCAGCTTTGCGCCCGTTCGGACGCAAAGCCGCTCCGGAGCGTTTTCAGGGGGCCCCCCGGACCCTAGGACGGTCTTGCCGTGCCGGTCGCGCGCCGCGTGCTCACCGCCAGAACGGTCTGCGGGCTTCCTGCTCGGCCTCGGCCCGGCTGCGGCCGATGTCCTTGAGCTGATGGTCGTCGAGCCCGCGCAGCATGTGCCGTTGCCGCGCCCGTTCCTGCCACTGCCAGATGCGCCCCAAGGCACGGTTCAATCCCCGGGCCAGGATGGCGGCATGGTCGTGATCGATCATCCAGCGCCTGGCGCGGGACGACACCGTTTGGGGCAGGGGATGGCTTGCCATGGGACAGGTCTCCTCGGGCTGGTCCCCCGGCAGGAGGGCGGGGGAGCTTCGGTCGGCATGATCGGCCAGCGCGCAAGATGAGACAAACGAATAGGATTTATGGGACCGATCAATCCTGCTAATGTGAAACCGGTCTCTTCCCATCTCCTTCGCGAGGTCGGCCATGGCTCCCGCCACCCTCGAAATCGACCTGCTGCGCAGCTTCGTGGCGATCTCCGATACCGGCAGCTTCACCGCGGCGGCGTCGGTGGTGAACCGTACGCAGTCGGCGGTCAGCCTGCAGATGCGCCGGCTGGAGGCGCAAGCCGGGGTCAGGCTGTTCCATCGCCGGGGGCGGGAGACGGCGTTGACCGTCGAAGGCCGGGATCTGCTGGTGCAGGCGCGCCGGCTGTTGCGCCTGCACGACGAGACGGTGGCCAGCCTGCGCAAGCCGGCGGTGTCCGGCACCGTGCGGGTGGCGATCCCGGACGATTATGCCCTGATCTTCCTGCCGACCCTGTTCCGCCGGTTCAGCGAGGCCTTTCCCCAGGTCGATCTGGAAGTGACTACGCAAGGCTCGGCCCAGATCCAGCAAGGGCTGGAGGCCGGGGCCTACGATCTCGTGGTCATGTCCCAGATGCACGCCAGCCCCGATGCCGTCGTCCTGCGGCGGGAGCCGGTGGTGTGGGTCACCGCGCCGACCGGGCTCGCGCACGAGCAGCGCCCGGTCCCGATCGCGCATTTCTCCTATGAATGCCTGTTCTTCGAGCACGCGTTCCGGGCGTTGGAGCGGGCCGGGATCGCCTACCGTCCGGCCTATCGGTCGAACAGCATCACCGCCCTGCTGGCGGCGGTGGAGTCGGGGCTGGCGATCTCCTCCCTGGCGGGCAGCTCGGTGCCGCCGGGCCTCAAGACCCTGGACAGCCTGTTCGGGTTACCCCCCTTGCCGACCATCAACATCGTGCTGCGCACCGCGCCGGGCGGGGTGGGGGAGGCGGGCACCATCCTGGCCCGCCACATCGTCGACGGGTTCCGGACCGAGGGAACCGTCACGGCGGCCGCCTGACCGCCGCCGGCGGGCGCGCATGCATGGGGGGCATGCGCCCGGGGGCATGGGGTGCCCCCATGGTGCGGTGCGGGAAGACCGGGTAAACCACCGCCGCATCGACCCGCGCCGGCGCCGGAGGCAGGCGCCGTTTCGTTTCCGGTGGATGGCGATTTGGCGGCTGATTTCTTCGACGGCCCGTTGCCGCGCTACCGTGCGCTGGCGGCGCACGGTGACCTCAAGCCCGATCCGCTGCAGGAACTGGCGGCGGAGAAGCTGCAGTCCCTGCATCACGCGCTCGTCGGCTATCGGCCGGGGGCGGCCGGCGGCAAGCAAGGCTGGCTGAGCCGGTTCGGGCTGGGCAACCGCCCCAGGGCCGAGATGCCGCAGGGGCTGTATCTGTTCGGCGGGGTCGGCCGCGGCAAGACCATGCTGATGGACCTGTTCTGCACCCACGCGCCGATCGAGCCCAAGCGCCGGACCCATTTCAACGCCTTCATGAAGGAGGTGCAGGAGCGGCGTCACCGCTGGCATGACGAGCGCCGGGCCGGCAAGCCGGTGCCGGACGACCCGATCCGGGCGATCGCCGCCGACATCGCCGCCAAGGCGACGCTGCTGTGCTTCGACGAGTTCACGGTCACCGACGTCGCCGATGCGATGATCCTGCAACGGCTGTTCGGGACCCTGTTCGACCGGGGCGTGGTGGTGGTCGCCACCTCCAACCGGCCGCCTGACGACCTCTACGCCGGGGGGTTGAACCGGGACCTGTTCGTGCCGTTCATCGACCTGCTCAAGCGCAAGCTCGATCTCTTGGAACTCGACGGGCCGACCGATTACCGGCTGGTGCGGCTGCTCGGCAGCAAGGTCTACCACTATCCGGCCGGCCCGGGGGCGGCCCGGGCGCTGGCCCGGGCGTTCGCCGACCTGACCGACCAGGCGACCCCGACGCCTTTCGACCTGGTTCTCAAGGGCCGGCGCCTGCACCTGCCGAAGACCGCCCACGGGGTCGCCTGGTGCGGGTTCGACGCCCTGTGCGGCCAGCCGACCGGGGTGGCCGACTACATCGCCCTGGCCACCCACTTCCACACCCTGATCCTGGAGGACATCCCCCGGTTCACGGAAGCGGAGAAGGACAAGGCGGCCCGGTTCCGCCTGCTGATCGACGAGCTCTATCAGCACAAGGTCAATCTCGTCGCCAGCGCGGCGGCCGCACCGGAGCACCTCCTCGCCGGGCTGGAGACCCAGGCCTTCGAGTTCGAGCGGACCGTCAGCCGGCTGATCGAAATGCAGTCCCGTGACTATCTGCAGACGCCGCACCTGACCTGAGCGGGCCGATCGCGACGGTCAGGTGCGGGCACCGAGACCGCGCAACTGCCCGTAAAGCGCCAGGGCGTAGCGATCGGTCATCCCGGAGACGTAGTCGGTGATCCGGAGCAGCCACTCGTAGCGGTCCGTCGCCATGATCGCCGGTTGCGGCAGCAGCCGCAGGATGCGCTGGTGGACACCGTCGAGCCGCTCGACCTCGCCGCCGACCTGCTCCAGCGCATGCGCGGCGCGTGCGAACAGGGACAACAGACCCTCGATCACTTCCGTGCCGGCCAACTCGCCGATCGCCTTGTCGCGGTCGATGTACAGGGTCGACTCGGCCCAGTCGCGGATCCGGGCGAGCGCCCGGGCGGCGTCGACCGACTGCAGCAGATGGCCATCGTAGCGACCGGCCAGGATCTCCGGTTCGAGGTCGAGAAAGGCCTCGACCGTCTGGTTGATCAGATTGCCGATCGCCTTGGCACGCAGATAGGCGATGGTGTCGTCCCCCGGCTCGACCTCGCCGTAGCGGTCGAGATCCGCTCCGGCCACCGGCTCCAGCAGGTCCTTGGTCGTGGCGTAGTCGACCCGCCGCATCTTGAACGCGTCTTCGAGGTCGACGACCAGGTAGCAGATGTCGTCCGCCGCCTCGACCAGGAAGTTCAGCGGGTGACGGGTGAACCCGTCCGGTGCGTCCGCGTGCGGGGGCAACCCCAGATCGGCGGCCACGGCCTGGAACGCCCGGTCGTCCCGCTGGGTGATGCCGAACTTCCGCCGGGTCTCGCCATGGGGGCCGAGGCTGCCGAACGGATACTTGATCGTGGCGCCCAGGGTGGCGGTGGTGAGCTGCAGGCCGCCCCTTTCCCGCCAGCCGGTCAGCCGGGTGAGGATGCGGAAACCCTGGGCGTTGCCCTCGAACCCCGCCAGATCGGCGCGCTGGCGCGGGGAAAGGCCGTCGATCTGAAGATACGGCCGGCCGGTATGGGCGAACCAGTGCCGGATGGCGTCCTCGCCGGCATGTCCGAAGGGCGGATTGCCGATGTCATGGGCCAGGCAGGCGGCCGAGACGATCTCCCCGAAATCATTCTTGCCGACCGTCGGCATGCGGTCGCGGAGCCGGTGCCGCTCGATGATCTGCCGGCCGGCGACGACACCTAGAGAACGGCCGACGGCCGAGACCTCCAGGCTGTGGGTCAGCCGGGTGCGGATGAAGTCGCTGGCCGGCAGGCTGTGGACTTGCGTCTTGTCCTGCAGGCGCCGGAACGGCGCGCAGTAGATGACGCGGTCGGCGTCCTTCTGGAACGCGCTGCGCGGGTCCGACAGGCCCGGGTCGCTCGCCGCCACGCCGTCGCCGCGGAACCGCGCCGCCGACAGCAGTCGCGCCCAGTCCATCGGACCGGCGTCGCCGGCCGCGGACGGCATGGCCGATCTGTGGGACACGGGGGGCGGCGGAGCGGCGGTCATGGCGGAGACGCCGAGGAAACGAGAGCGGGCGACGGGCGTTCGGGAGCGGATCCCGAGCGGTTGAGCCACGATCGCGGCGACGGACGTGCTGACGATCGCCGAGCCGGGGCGGTCGGGCCGATTCAACGACCGTGCACAACCACCCCAGTGTAGAACAGGCGCCGGGCGAACGCACGTCTGCCGATCGACAGGCCGCCGATCGACGTTCCGCGGCGTCCGGATGGGGTGCCGGCGGGGATGTCGTCCGCGCGGGTACTACGGACGTTACCGACGCCTTACAATCGATACATGCAAGGTCGATCGGGTTCATCAGATGCTTACGCCGATGGGTTAGAGCGTTTTCAGGGAATACCGGGCCGATCTGCCGAGGTGGATGGGCCCTGATGCCAGGAGCGAGGAGGAAGGACATGCTGGGGCATATTCGACGACGAGC
>JANQKE010000018.1 GCA_028281265.1 Alphaproteobacteria bacterium
TCGACGACGAGCGACGCCGCAGCAGGGCCCATCCGCCCGGCCCTTCGGGTTGGCGTGTGCCGGCCGCCCGCTGCGTTGCGCCGCTTGCCCGATGGCACCGCATCGCGCTGTGCTACGCGCCTTCGCGGATCGATCCGGCACACGCCAACAGATCGACCCGGTATTCCCTGAAAACGCTCTAGATTGTCCTGCGACATCGCCGTATCGACACCCCTGAACCCACAACGAGTACCCCCATGCCGACTGTCCTGGTGATCGACGATGATCGCTTCGTTCTGGATGTGCTGTCACGCGCGCTGGTGCGGGCCGGCTTCGCCGTCGTGTCGTCCGACAACGGGGAGGCCGCGCTCAAGGCGATCGGGAACCAAGAGATCGACTGTGTGCTGACGGATATCTTCATGCCCTTCATCGAAGGGTTCGGAATACTCAAGGAGATCCGCCAGCGCGATCCCGGCCTGCCGGTGATCGTCATGTCCGGCGGCGGGCGGATCGGCGCACCGGACTACCTGGCGATGGCCAGGCGCCTCGGGGCTGCGGCAACGCTGACCAAACCGATCGACAACGGCCGGCTGGTGAAGACCGTCACCCATGCCATCGACAATCGGCGCCGCCGCGCGGCCGCCGCGCCGACCGACCGAGCGACGGCCTGATGGAGCGTCCTGGGTCCGACCGGACGCAGGATAAGAAGTTCTCCCGCTTCGACGTCGATCACCTTGCCTGCGTTCAGACGAGTCCATCCGAACGCCAGGTGATCCAGAGCGCGGACCGTCCCGGTCAGCCCCATTGTCCGGCACCAGATCAGGACATCCGGGTCCCTGCGCCCTTCGGCGACGGCGGCCGGCGGACCGTCCGTGCTTGCCGGCAGCGGGCCGCGGGCCGGTCCGATGATCCGGTGCCGCGGCCTCTCCCCGACCGGTACCCGGCAGCCCGCTCCGGTAACGGACGGTCGCTTGGGTCCCCGCCCCCCGGGTCGGTCCATCCATGGCGATTCGTGTGTGTCGGACTGGGACGGTTCACCTGCTGGCGAGTTCTCTTGATTGTGATTCTTCGTGAACACGCTATTCTGCGTTTGCGTCGTCGCAGTTGTATTGCGACAAAGCAAAACTAGAATACAAATTATAACCGTAGCATTCATGGGTGATTAACAGTTCGGTGCTGAAATACTGAAATCTCGAGAAGCCTCAATCCCCCTGATCTTGAGAATCGGGAAATAGGAGATGACGATGTCTACCAACGGTGTTGCGACGCTAAAGCATGGCAACCGGTTACTGCCCAGCCGTCTGAGTGCCCGCATTGCCGTTGGCTTTGCAGTTGTGTTGCTGCTCACCGGGGCGCTGGCCCTCTTCGTGGTCGGCACCCAGAACAGCCTGAAGGACACCTTCACCGACTATCGCGGTCTGGCTCGCGGCAGCAATGCCGCCGGCGATCTGATAGCCAACACCATTCGCGCCCGGCTCAACGTCAAGGAGTTCATCCTCCGCGGGGAGGCAGGCAATGCCGAGCGGGTGCGCGAGCTGCTGAGCACCATCGATCAGCTCGAGGCCGACTTTACCGCTCGGGTCGACGATCCGGTGCTTGAAGCGCAGGTGCGCGACGCCGCGGCCGATCTCCGGGTCTATCGGGATTGGTTCGAGCAAACGGTTGTCCATGAGTACGAAGCGCAGGAGATCGCGGCCCGGCTCGACGCGATCGGACCGTCGGTCCGGCGTGACCTCACGGCCGTGATCGAGGCCGCCGAGCAGCACGGCAATCTGGGCCTGGCGATCGCGGCCGGGCGCGGCCAGGAGCACCTGATGCTCGCACGGCTGTATGCCCTGATATACCGGCAGAACCAGACCCAGGAGTCGATCGATCGCGTGCATCTGGAAGCCAGTCAGGCGATCGAGATCCTGACCGAGGCGATGCGCGTCGATGCCGACCGGCCGGAGACCCGTGCGGCGCTGGCGGCGATCATCGAGCAGTTTTCGGACTACGAAGCCGCGTTCGAGCGTCTGGTCGCGGTCAAGCAGGTGCGCAACGCCATCGTCCTGGACGAACTCGACGTGATCGGTCCCCGGGTCATGCAGACCCTGTACGATACGCGGTCCGCGATCGTGGAGGCCCAGGACATCTACGGACCGCAGGCCCAGCGCCGGTTCACCAGCTCGCTGTGGACCGTCGGCACCACCGCGGTCGTCACCCTGATCCTGGGGGCGGTCATCGCCTTTGCGCTGGGCCGGATGATCTCCCGCCCGTTGTCCGGCCTGTCCGGCGCGATGGGCCAGATCGCCCAGGGCCGGCTCGACACCGATATCGAGGGCACCGAGCGGGCCGACGAGATCGGTGACATGGCCCGCGCTCTGGCCGTCTTCCGCACCAATGCGCAGGAACGGGCGCGCCTGGCCGAGGAGAAAGCGGCCGAGGACCGGAAAGGGGCCGAACGGGCCGAGCGGGTCAACACCTTGATCCGGGTGTTCGAGACCGATGTCGGCGCGAGCCTGAACAGCGTCTCCACCGCCGCCGACGGGCTCGACGGCACCGCCAAGGACATGGCCGGGGCGGCCGAGCAGTCGACCAGCCGGACCAGCGCCGTCGCCGCTGCGGCCGAGCAGTCCGCACAGAGCGTGCAGTCGGTCGCCAGCGCGGCCGAGGAGCTCGAAGCCTCTGTCAACTCGATCAGCGAGCAGATGTCGCTCAGCCAGCAGATCAGCGCCGATGCCGTTCAGACGGCCAACGGCGCGCAGAGCTCGGTCGAGAGCCTGGTCGAGCAGGTGCAGGGGATCAGCAAGGTGGTGGAGCTGATCACCTCCATCGCCGAGCAGACCAACCTGCTCGCGCTGAACGCGACCATCGAGGCCGCCCGCGCCGGCGAGGCCGGCAAGGGGTTTGCCGTGGTCGCCGCGGAGGTCAAGAACCTGGCGAACCAAACCGCCCAGGCGACCGATCAGATCGCCGATCAGATCAGCGGGATCCAGGATCTGACCGGGGCTGCCGCCGGCGACATGGGCGAGGTTCGCGGGATCGTCGACCGGCTCAACGAGATCGCGGACACGGTTGCCGCAGCGGTCGAGGAGCAGTCGGCCGCCACCCGGGAGATCGCCCGCAACGTCCAGGAGGCCGCAGCCGGGTCGGCGGAGATGACCCAGAACCTCGGTCAGGTGTCCCAGGCCGCGTCGATGACCGGAACGGCCGCCGAGCAGGTGCTCGCCGCCTCCGCCGACCTGTCCCGCAGTTCGGGCGATCTGCGTGGCCGGGTGGAAGGCTTCCTCGCCGATATCCGGGCTGCCTGACCCGTCCGGCCGGCACCGTCTTGAGCATGACCCCACCTGCGTGGACACCGATGGCGGGGTCGTCCGTCGCTCTCGACGTCTCCGACATCGGGAAAGGACGGCGCCCAGGAAGAACGTTGGTTAGATAGGCTGGGCGGAGCGTGGGCGAAACCCGGCACGGTGCCCGGACCAGGCTGGGTGTCGCTCGCGCTCTCCCCGGCCTATCGCTTCCATAGGGACGGTGACCACCCGGTCCCTTGGGGGGCCGGCGCTAATCGGTATCGGCGACGTCGATGTCGATCGGGACACCGGGCCGGTGCTTGGAGGTGCGGATCGCCAGGGACGACTTCACGTGGCTGACATTGGGCGCGGCGGTCAACTGTGTGGTCAGGAACTTCTGGTAGGCATCCCAGTCCGGGGCGACGACCTTCAGCAGAAAATCCGTCTCCCCGGCCAGCATGTGGCATTCCCGTACCATCGGCCAGGAATCCACCAGCGCCTCGAACCTGTTCAGATCGGCTTCGGCCTGGCTCGACAGGCCCACATGGGCGAAGACGGTGACGCCGAAGCCCAGCGCATCCGGGGCGATGTCGGCATGATAGCCCCGGATGAAGCCGGATTCCTCCAGCGCCCGCACCCGGCGCAGGCAGGGGGGAGCGGAAATCCCGGCGCGCTTGGCCAACTCGACATTGGTCATCCGGCCGTCGTCCTGCAGATCCCGAAGGATGCGGCGATCGATCCGGTCCAGTTTCACCCGGCGCATCAATATTCTCTTTTCAGATTTGCGGCGTGTTTGGGTAAGGACATTGCGCTTTTGCGCCGTCGGCGCAAGAGCGATCCGACCGACCGAACGGGGAGCCCGGACGTCGCTCCCGATGTCGGACACGGTGCCCCGGCATACAAGGACCGGTCCCGCCATCCCAGCGGTGCGCGCGGCGATTGACGGGCGGTGCGGCCGATCTAAGTCCATACTCTAGAGCGTTTTCAGGGAGTATCGGGTCGATCTGTTGGCGTGTGCCGGATCGATCCGCAAGGCGCGTCGCGCCGCGCGATGGGGTGCCATCGGGCAAGCGGCGCAACGCAGCGAGCGGCCGGCACACGCCAACCCGAAGGGCCGGGCGGATGGGCCCCGCTGCGGCGTCGCTCGTCGTCGAATATGCCCCGGCATGTCCTTCCTCCTCGCTCCTGGCATCAGGGCCCATCCGCCTCGGCAGATCGGCCCGGTATTCCCTGAAAACGCTCTAGTCCCACGCTTTCGGTGCGATGGATGTGGGGGGAGAC
>JANQKE010000209.1 GCA_028281265.1 Alphaproteobacteria bacterium
CCTGCGTTCAGATGGACTCATCCGAACGCAGATAAGATGATCTAGTTTAAAGAGTTAGAGCCTCTTATCTGCGTCCGTTCGGACGCAGGATGCTCTAGATGGGGAGCGGCGTCAGGGCGTCTCTGGACAAGGAAGGGCTGTTTCCAGGCGTTCGAGGCGTCAAGGGTGAATGAACCGCGCTGCCGTGGCTTGGCTGCCCTCGACCTCTCCAACGCCCGGAAAAGACCGGCCCCTAAGAGCGTTAGGGGCGTGGCTGGGGGGAGCGCGAGCGACACCCGGCTTGATACGGTCGCCGTGCCGGGGTTCGCCCGCGCTCTCCCCAGCCTATCCATCACACCCGCCCGCCCGGGCCGTCGCCTTGGACGACACCGTGTTGAAAACCCGTAGCTACAGCGGCCGGATCATGACGGCACCTTCCACCTCCACCGTCCCGCGGCCGGCCGATCCGGACCGCGGGCACCGTCTGTCGCCGCCCCGGCGCATCGCCCTCGCGCTGGCCTGGGGGGTGCTGGGCCATGGCGTGTTCGCCGCGGGTGTCGGCGCGATGGTGATCGGCATGGGCTTCGGCATGACGCTGGGACAGGGCCCGCTTGCCGGCGGATGGGCCTGGGCGGTCAATCTGCTGCTCCTGGTCCAGTTCCCCGTGGGCCATTCGCTGCTATTGAGCCGGCCGGGGCAACGGGCGTTGGCCCGGCTGGCGCCCGGCGGCACCGGCAAGACGTTGGCGACCACGACCTATGTGATGATCGCCGGTGCGCAACTGCTGCTGCTGTTCGCGCTGTGGAGCCCCAGCGGCACCGTGTGGTGGCGGGCGGAAGGCCCCTGGCTGGTGGCGATGCTGACGGCCTATGGCGTGGCCTGGGCGCTGTTGGGCAAGGCGATGCTGGATGCCGGGCTGTCGGTTCAGGCGGGCTGGCTGGGCTGGGTGGCGCTGCTGCGGGACCGGGCGCCGCGCTTCCCGCCGATGCCGACGGGCGGGCTGTTCCGCCTGGTCCGTCAGCCGATCTATGGGGCCTTCACGCTGACCCTGTGGACGGTACCGGTTTGGACGCCGGACCAGTTGGCGGTCGCCCTTGGGTTCACCCTCTACTGCCTGGTCGGCCCGCTGTTCAAGGAACGCCGGTATCGCCGGCTGTTCGGCCCGACATTCGAGCGGTACCGGGCGCGCACGCCCTATTGGTTGCCGTGGCCGAGACCTAAGGGCTAGCCCGCATTCCTGACCAGCCTGACCCGCCCTCGCTTGATCTCCGATCCGCCGGTAGTTCTTCGGTTCCCGACAATATGATGTGTGTTCTCTGAAACCGCTCTAGCCGCCGTAGCGGTGCCGGCCGTCATAGCGGGCGGTTCCGTCGTAGCGCAGGCCGCCGCCGGTCAGACGGCCCAGGCCCAGGCCGAGGCCCAGCCACAGACGCGTGATCATGCGGGTCATGGTCGGTTCCCTGTCGGATGTCGAAAGAGAAGGATTTTTATCCTATATTCCGAAGTGCCGCAAGGACTCCGACGCCGCAGCCGCCTACATCAGTCCCAAGGCGAGCGGTCGCGCCAGGTTCTCCATGAACCGTTCGAACCAGTAGCCGCCGATCAGGCCCGCGGTCAGGGCGAAGACCAGCGCGGCCAGCAAGAAGGGGGTGTGGTCTTCGTTGCGCATGGCAAACCTCCTGTCGAGCCGGGATGGGTGATCCGTGGTGTGCAGCCTGGCCGGGGCGGGGGCGGGGCGCAGTGATGGTGCGCACAGGGGAACGCCGGGGTGATGCGCGGGCGCCGGCGTGGCGTTTTTCGGGCACCGCGGCTATGGCGGTGGGATGAGCCGACCGCCCGCCACCTCCCGCCCTCGATCCCGCCGTCCGGGACGCCGGTCCGCCGGTGCGGTGTCCGTGCCCGGGGTCGATGTGCGCGTGGTCGCCGCCGATCTGGTCGGGGCGGTACTGTCCGAGCACCGGGCGCTCGACGAGGCGATCGCGGCCAGCAGCGGCTTTGCCCGCCTGTCCGAACGGGATCGGGCCTTCGCCCGGCTGATCGCGGTGACCGTGCTGCGACGCAAGGCCGGCCTGGACCGGGCGATCGCGGGCGCGCTGAACAAGCCCCTGGCACCCAAGGCGGCGCCGGTAATGCAGGTGCTGCGCTGTGGCCTGGCCCAGCTCTGGCATCTCGATACGCCGGCCTATGCCGCGATCGGCACCGCGGTCGGTGCGGTGGAGGCCTTGCGGTTCGGCGGTTTCAAGGGGCTGGTCAACGCGGTGTTGCGCACGCTGTCGCAGCGTACGGCCGACCAGGCGCAACCTCCCGGTGCGGATGCGCCGGACTGGCTGTTCGACCGCTGGTCCCGGGCCTACGGGCCCGAGGCCGCCCACGCGATCGCGCGGGCCCATCGGGCTGAGCCGCCGCTCGACCTGACGGTCAAGGCCGGAGGCGAGGCGGCAGCCTGGGCCGACCGGCTCGACGGTGCCGTGCTCCCCACAGGGGTGACGATCCGTCGGCCGGTGGGCGGTGCCGTGACCGCGCTGCCGGGCTATGCCGAGGGGGCGTGGTGGGTCCAGGACGCGGGCGCTGCGCTGCCGGCACTCCTGCTCGGCGACGTCGCCGGCCGGACGGTTCTGGACCTGTGCGCCGCGCCCGGGGGCAAGACCGCGCAACTGGCCGCGGCCGGGGCCCGGGTGATCGCGGTCGATCGATCCCGCGACCGGCTCGCCCGGCTGGACGACAATCTGCGCCGGCTCGGCCTGCGGGCCGACACCGTCGCCGCCGATCTGACCCGATGGCAGCCCGACGCCCCGGCCGACCGGATCCTGCTCGATGCGCCCTGCACCGCCACCGGCACGATCCGCCGCCATCCCGATCTGCAATGGCTCAAGCGCCCGCAGGACATCGACGGCCTGGCCGCCGTGCAGGCGCAATTGCTCGATCGGGCCGCCCGGTGGCTGGCGCCCGGCGGGGTTCTGGTCTGGTGCACCTGTTCGCTCGAGCCCGAGGAGGGGCCGGCACAGATCGACCGGCTGCTGGCCAACCGGCCCGATATCGAACGCGTACCGATCACGGCAGCCGAGATCGGCGGCTGGTCGAGCCTGCTGACGCCCGCTGGGGACGTCCGCAGCCGGCCCGATCATCTAGCGGAGTTCGGTGGGATAGATGGCTTTCATATCAGCCGCTTGCACAGTATCGCTTGAAGCAATAGATTAACTTCATCGAGTCCGGCCGGCCGCCGGCGCTCATCCGTCCTCCGCCGCCGCTCCCCGGGCCGAACCCATGCCGCAGCAGCCGATCCGCATCGCCCCTTCGATCCTGGCGGCCGATTTCGCACGGCTGGGGGAGGAGGTGGCGGCGGTCACGGCGGCCGGTGCGGACTGGGTGCATATCGACGTGATGGACGGGCATTTCGTGCCCAACATCACCATCGGCGCCGATGTGGTCAGGGCGCTGAAGCGCGGCTGCGGGCTGCATTTCGATGTCCATCTGATGACCGCGCCGGTCGATCGGCATCTGCAGGCGTTCGCCGAGGCCGGGGCCGGGACGATCACCTTTCACCCGGAGGCCGAGTTCCATCCCCACCGCACCATCCAGACGATCCGGGCGTTGGGCTGCCGGCCGGGCCTCGCCCTCAATCCCGGGACACCCACCGCGGCGATCGAAGAGTTGATCGGTGATGTCGACCTGGTGCTGGTGATGACCGTCAATCCGGGCTTCGGCGGACAGGCGTTCATCGAAAGCCAGCTCGACAAGATCGCCCGGATGCGGGCGCTCATCGACGTGACCGGACGGCCGGTCGACCTGGAGGTCGACGGTGGCATCACCCCCGAGACCGGTCCGCGCGCCGCGGCGGCCGGTGCCGACGTGCTGGTCGCCGGCACCGCGATCTTCAAGGCAGGCGCCGAGGGCTATGCCGATGCCATCCGACGTTTGCGCGGCTGAGCGGGCGGCCCCGGCGGCCGCGCCACCGGCCGCACCGGCCTCCCGGCCGCGGCCTGCCTTGCGGGCGATCGCCGGCGGCCGGCGCGATGCCGGTGCCCGATCCTCGGGGCTGAGCTGGCAGGGTCTGGTCTTCGGCAATCCGCTATACCCGCTCACCCTGGGCCGATCGGCACCGCGGCGCCTCAACACCGTCCCCGCCGATCCGTGGCCCGGCAACCGCGACCGGGCGATCGACCTGCTCGACGGGGTCGTCGTGCTGCAGGGCGAACGGGTCGAGACCGACCGGCCGCTGTGGTTCCCGACCGGTGTGGGCGAGCCGTTCCTGATGGCGCTGCACGGCTTCGAATGGCTGCGCGATCTCAAGGCCCTGGGTGGCGACCAGGCCCGGCGCCTGGCCCGGATCTGGGTGGCCGACTGGATCGACCGGTGCGGCCGCTGGGATGCGGTGGCCTGGCGGCCGGAGGTGATCGGCGGCCGGGTGGCGTCCTGGCTCGGCGCGCATGATTTCTTCTGCGACAGTGCCGAGGACGAGTTCCGGCGGCTGGTGTTCGCCAGTCTCGCCCGGCAGGTCCGGCACCTCGCCCGGGTCGCACCGATCGAGGCGGAGGGGCCGTACCGGCTGATCACGCTCAAGGGGCTGATCCTGGGCGCTCTGGCCCTCGACGACACGCCCAGACGGCTGGCCCCGGCGGTGTGCGCGCTGGTGGCGTGGCTCGATACCCGGATCGGGGCCGACGGCATCGTCCCGCAGCGCAACGCGCTGGTCCAGCTCGGCACGCTGCGGCACCTGGTCGACATCCGGACCGCGCTGACCGCCGCCCGGGTGCCCGTGCCCGGCGCCCTGCAGACCGCGATCGAACGGATGGGCCCCGCCTTGCGGTTCTTCCGGCATGCCGACGGCCGGCTGTGCCTGTTCAATGCCAGCGCGGCCGTGCCGTTGCTGGCCCCGTTCGAAAGCCCGCCGGCGGCCGAGCCGCTGCTGGTCGACACCGCCCTGACCCGCTCGGACGCCAAGGGCCGGCCGGTCAGGAGCGCCATCCATACCGGTTTCGAACGGATCTCGGCGACGCGCACTCTGATCTGCTTCGACGGCGGCCCGCCGGCCCGGGAGGGCTTCGATCGAGGGGCCCACGCTGCGCCGTTCGCCTTCGAGATGTCGATCGGCCGGGACCGGATGATCGTCTCCTGCGGCCCATGGATCGGCCGGCGGACGGACACCGGCTGGGCCGCCGCGCTGCGGGGGGCGGCGGCCCATTCGACGCTCGCGCTGACCCGCAGCGATCCGTGGCTCCCGGTCGAAGCGGGCGGGATCGCCCGGCGGCCGGGCCTGGTGCGGCTGGACCGGTTCGATCAGGCCGAGGGGACGCTGATCGATGCCGAGCATGACGGCTACCGGGCCGGCTTCGGTCTGGTCGCCCGGCGGCTGCTGTTCGTCGCCAGGGCCGGCGACGACATCCGCGGCGAAGACCGGTTCGCCCCCGCCGAGGGCGGTCCGCCGGCAGCGCCGGGGCAGGCGTTTGCGATCCGTTTCCATCTGCACCCGCGGGTCAGTGCGGTGCGGGTGCATGGCGGCGGGGCGATCCTGCTCAAGCTGCCGGGAGGGGTCGGCTGGCGGTTCCGCGCCTCCGGGCCGGCTGGTCTTGGGCTGGAGGACAGTGTGTATTTCGGCGATGGCGAGCAGCGCCGCACCGCCCAGATCGTTCTTTCCGGACAGACCGGGTCCGACGGTGCCACCGTCAAATGGGCCCTTCAGCGCGAACGCAAGCGGTAGATCGACCGACGTTCGGATGGACTCATCTGAACGTCGGTCGATCGACTTCAAGGAGTGAGAGCCTCTTATCCTGCGTCCGTTCGGACGCAGGACGCTCCAGTGGCCGAACCCGGCCCCGACAGGCGGCGGCAACCGCGCCGAGCGGCGCCGGTATCCGGACGGGTCCGGTCGCACGTCGGCCCGGGCGGACCGGCGATCCCGATCTTGCGGCCCGGACCGGCATGCCTGCCGATCGGCGACGGGTCCGGTCGCCACCGGGCGGTCCGACCGGGCGGCGAAGCGGCTATGCCCGGTGTTCGGGGTTTTCGTAGTCGAACCGGCAGCCGGCCTTCCAGGCGGTGCGGTCGTTGCCGTGATTGGGCAGTCCCCCGACGTCGCGCAGCAGCCGGGCCATGTGCATGAGGTTCCAGGTCATGATGGTGGTGTTGCGCTGGGTGAAATCGTTATCGAAACCGACCGGCCTGCCGTCGATCTCATCGCCGTAGGACGGGCCGGGGCCAGCTTCGCCGATCCACCCGCAATCGGCCTGCGGCGGGATGACGTAGCCGAGATGCTGGAGCGCATACAGGATGGTCATCGAGCAATGCTTGATCCCGTCCTCGTTCCCGGTGACGACGGCGCCGCCGACCTTGCCGTAATAGGAGCTCTGCCCTTTGGCGTTGAGGTGGCCCGACATGGCGTATAGCCGCTCGATGATCACCCGGCAGACCGAGCTTTCCTCCCCCAGCCAGATGGGCGTGCCGAGGATCAGGATGTCGGCCGGCCCGACCGTCTCCCACAGCGTGGGCCAGTCGTCCCGGTCCCAGCCATGATCGGTCATGTCCGGATGGACGCCGTAGGCGATCTGGTGGTCGAGCGCGTGGATCGGGGTCACCGAAACCCCGTTCTTGGCCATGATCTCTTCGGCCACGGACAACAGCAGTCTTGTATGCGACTGCCCGGCCTGTTTCTTGAGCGAGCAGTTGATCGTCACCGCCTTGAGGTCGGAGAAGTCGGTGGTGTTGCTGTCGCACAGGGCTTGCTGACGGGCTGAGAGGGGCATGGCCCGGTCCTTGGCTGTGGGAGTGATCGGATGTGTGCGGACCGACGGGGAGGCACCGTGTCCCGGGCGGGGAAACCTGTCCGGATCGCGGCGCCGCTCAGTCCCGGAGATTGGTGATCAGGCTCGACGTATCCCAGCGGCCGCCGCCCCTGGCCTGCACCTGGGCGTAGAGCTGGTCGACCAGGGCCGTCACCGGCAGCCGGCTGCCGTTGCCGCGGGCCTCGTCGAGCACGATCGAGAGGTCCTTGCGCATCCAGTCGACCGCGAAGCCGAAATCGAACGTACCGTCGATCATGGTCGACCCGCGGTTCTCCATCTGCCAGCTCTGCGCCGCCCCCTTGGAGATGACGTCGAGCACCTGCCGGCCGTCGAGCCCGGCCCGCTCGCAGAACGCCAGCGCTTCGGACAGGCCCTGGACCAGCCCGGCGATGCAGATCTGATTGACCATCTTGGTCAGTTGGCCCGCGCCGGCCGGCCCCATCAGCTTGCACGACCGTGCATAGGCATCGATGATCGGGGAGGCCCGGTTGAACGCCGTCTCCGTACCGCCGCACATCACGGTCAGCATGCCGTTTTCCGCCCCGGCCTGGCCGCCCGAGACCGGCGCGTCGACGAAGCCGAGGCCGCGCTGCTCGGCCTCGGCATCCAGCTCCCGCGCCAGAGCCGCCGACGCGGTGGTGTGGTCGACGAAGACCGAGCCCGCGCTCATCGCCGCGAACGCGCCGGTTTCGCCGTAGACCACCGACCGCACATCGTCATCGTTGCCGACACAGGCGAACACGATCTCCGCCCCCTCGGCAGCTTCGGTCGGGGTCGCCGCCATCGCTCCGCCGTGCCGGGCCGCCCAGGCCTCCGCCTTGGCGGCAGTCCGGTTGTAGACGGTGACGTCGTAGCCCTTGGCCTTCAGGTGGCCGGCCATCGGGGCGCCCATCACGCCCATGCCCAGGAATGCGAGCTTCATGTCGGATCGGTTCCCTGTTCGCGATCATCTGTGTCGCCGCGGCGGCGGGTCGAGAAGCGGCCCGCCAGCGTGCCGAGGCGGACCATAGCCA
Source organism: Alphaproteobacteria bacterium (assembly GCA_028281265.1). Taxonomy (GTDB): domain Bacteria; phylum Pseudomonadota; class Alphaproteobacteria; order DSM-16000; family Inquilinaceae; genus JANQKE01. The sequence goes on from JANQKE010000209.1 coordinate 7,772, forward strand.
AGCCGGGGCCGATCCGCCAAACCCGATGGCAGGCCGAACCGGTCGCCGGTCACGGCCGGAGCGGGGTGGCGTTCGGTACGATCGCTGTTGCGATCGGGCATGACGTCTGAACCCCGCTCTTGTTCTCACCTCGGAGGGCAGGATGACATGAGCGCGGGTCACCCTCATGTCGTCCCGCTCCAGGCGAGGCAGACCAGCTTCGCATCGGACCCCGGGGCCGGCCTTTGGACAGCCCGATCCACCTGCCCTATGTAGCGGTGCATGACCCGAGCCCTCCGACGCTTCACCGGCGACACGCTGCTGATCGCCAGCCACAATCCCGGCAAGGTGCGGGAGATCGGGGACCTCCTGTCCGCCTATGTGGCGCGGTTCCCGTCCGCCGCCGAGTACGGCCTCGACGATCCCGAGGAAACCGGTACGACCTTCGAGGCCAATGCCGAGCTCAAGGCCCTGGCGGCGGCGCGGGCCGTCGGGCTGCCGGCGCTGGCCGACGATAGCGGCTTGGCGGTGGCGGCACTGGAAGGGCGGCCGGGCATCCATTCCGCCCGCTATGCCGAACGGCCCGATGGTCGCCGCGACTTCGCCTGGGCGATGGACAAGCTGCGCCGGGAGATCGAGGCGCTGGGGGACGGAGCCGACAGGACGGCCGCGTTCATGGCCGCGCTGACCCTGGCCTGGCCCGACGGGCACACCGAAACCGTGCTCGGCCGGTGCGGGGGCACGCTCGCATGGCCGCCGCGCGGGGCCCGCGGTTTCGGCTACGACCCGATCTTCGTGCCCGCGGGCCACGGCATCACCTTTGGCGAGATGGAGCCGGCCGCAAAGCACCGCATGAGCCATCGGGCGGATGCGTTCCGCCAGCTCGTCGCCCGGTGCTTCGCGTGACGGTCCCGCTGGCCAAGCGCCCGATCCGGCATCCGGCCCCCGCCCCGGCCGACCTGGACCGGGGGTTCGGCCTGTACGTCCATTGGCCGTTCTGCAAGGCGAAGTGCCCCTATTGCGACTTCAACAGCCATGTCCGCACGGCCGTCGACCATGACCGCTGGCGCGCCGCCCTGGTGCGGGAGCTCGATCACATGGCCGCGGCGACCGGCCCACGGCCTCTGTCGTCCATTTTCTTCGGCGGCGGCACCCCGTCGCTGATGCAGCCCGCCACGGTGGCGGCGGTGATCGACCGGGCCGTCGAGCGCTGGCAGCCGGTCAACGACCTCGAAATCACGCTGGAGGCGAACCCGACCTCCTTCGAGGCGGAGGTCTTCGCCGGGTTCCGGGCGGCCGGGATCAACCGGGTATCGCTCGGTGTGCAGGCGCTCGACGATGGGGATCTGCGTTTCCTCGGCCGGCAGCATTCGGCTGCCGAGGCGCTGGCCGCGGTCCGCCGGGCGCGGGGCCTGTTCGGCCGGGTCAGTTTCGACCTGATCTATGCCAGGCCCGATCAGACGCTCGCCGGCTGGACCGCCGAACTCGGCCGGGCCCTGGCGGAAGCGCCCGATCACCTGTCGGTCTACCAGCTGACCATCGAGGAGGGCACCCGGTTCCACACCCTGTGGCAGCGCGGGGCGTTGCCCACCTTGGACGAGGCGGTGCAGGCCGATCTCTTCGACCTCACCCAGGCCGTGCTGGCCGATGCCGGCCTGCCGGCTTACGAGGTCTCCAACCACGCCCGGCCGGGGCAGGAAAGCCGGCACAATCTGGTCTATTGGCGCTATGGCGACTATGCCGGCATCGGCCCCGGCGCCCATGGCCGGCTGACCCTCGGCGATGCCAAATGGGCCACGCGCACGCACCGCGCCCCGGAAGTCTGGCTGGACAAGGTGGAGATGCTGGGCACGGCCGAGCAGGAGCGGGCGGCGGTCGACCCGGCCGATCGGCTGGCCGAAGCCCTGATGATGGGCTTGCGCCTCACCGAAGGCGTGCCGTTGACACGGCTCGGTGCGGAGGCCGGTCGGCAGGGGGAGGGGGTGTTGGACCCGGACCGGCTGGCGATGGCCGAGGCGGCCGGGTATCTGCGGCGGACATCCGACGACCGTCTGGTGGCGACCGGGGCGGGCCGGCTCCGCCTCAACGCGCTCATCGGCCATTTGCTGGCGTGATCGACGCGCGTCCGTTCGCGCGATCGTCCGCCGCCTCGGCTCTTCGGCCGGTCCCCTGATGCCGTGCCCGGACACGGGCTTGCCGGCCGGCGAAGGAGGATCCGGCCGATCCCCGCCGCCGATGCGCGGGCTGCAATCCTCTCCCTGCGGGGCCGGCCGTCATCGGCGCGGCAACGTTATCCCGATGGGCCGGGGCAGCCCGTGCCTGTCATGCCCCGGCCTGAGCGACGGGTCCGGTTGGCCGTTGTCGGCTGCCTTGCATTGCAAATGAGAGTCGGTCGCGATATCGTCGGGTATCGATATCCACGGACGGGACGGATCGCAGATGACCAGACCCTGTTGCCCCGATGACGGTCGGCCGTTCTCGGCCGACCCCGGCCCGGTGTACCGCGAACTGGCCGATGAGGTGATCGGCCTGTCCTGTTGCGCGCCGTCCGACTGCGGGGATGTCGGCGCGCTGGTCTGGCGGCTCGACAGGGCGCATCGGGACCGTGCGGGCGCGCCGGTGTCGATTCGGGATTGGCGTGACCGGTCGGCTGCGACCTCCGGTGAGGACAAGGCTGAGCGATGACGACCACGGTTTCCGCGGATGGCGCCTACATCGCCATGAACCGCTTTCGGGTGAAGACCGGCTCCGAGGCCGCATTCGAGGCGGTGTGGCTGAACCGGGACGTGCATCTCCGGCATGAGCCGGGCTTCGTGACGTTTCGGCTGTTGCGCGGCCCGACGTTGGCGGATCATACGCTCTACCTCTCCCACACGGTGTGGGAGAGCGAACGGGCGTTCGTCGACTGGACCCGCAGCCAGGCGTTCCGGGACGCCCACAAGGATGCCGGGCGAAACACGTCCCTTTATCTCGGCGGTCCCCATTTCGAAGGCTTCACCACGTTGCAGGTCGTCGACCGGTGACGGCAGGGTGGCGACCGACCCGGCGGAGCCTCCTGCACGCCGGCGCCGTCCTGGCCGGCGGGCTGTCCCTGCCGGCCGCGGCAACCGCAATACCCGGCGGCGGACCGGGCCATGGCTTTTCCCCGCTCGGTTCGGTCAAGTATCCGCCGGGTTTCGCCCATTTCGACTATGTGAACCCGGGCGCCCCCAAGGGCGGGACCTTGAGGCTCGCACGGATCGGGACCTTCGACACCGTCGATACCCTGGTCTATCCCGGCCGTCCGCCGGCGGATGTCCGCCTGATCTACGAGCGGCTGACCGTTCCCAGCGCCGACGAGACGGCCAGCCATTACGGCCTGTTGGCACAAGAGATCGCCGTGGCCGAGGACTTCTCGGAGCTCGTCTACACGCTCGATCCCGCCGCGCGCTGGCATGACGGCCGGCCGGTGACCGCGGACGACATCGTCTTCACCTTCGAGACCCTGAAGGCCAACGGCGCGCCATTCTACCGCCAGGCGTTCCGCGTGCTCACCGTCGAGGCGCTGGGATCGGATCGGGTCCGGTTCCGCAACGGCCGGGTCGGCGATCGGGAGATCGTCGACACCATCGCGACCATACCGATCCATCCTGGCCATGTCTGGCAGGGCGGGCGACCTCAGCGTCCGTCGGACCTGGTGGGTTCCGGGCCCTATCGCGTGCGGGAGGCCGAGGCCACCCGCCGGCTGGTGCTGGAGCGGGTGCCGGATGCCTGGGCGGCCGACCATCCGGTCAATACCGGCCGCTGGAACTTCGATCGGCTGCGCTTCGAATACTACCGGGACGCCGATGTCGCCCTGGAGGCGTTCCTGGGGGACAGCTACGATCTCCGCACCGAGGGCAGTCCGCTGCGCTGGGCCCGGCGCTATGACAGCGCGGCCGTCGAGACGGGGGCGATCCGGCGGGCCGAGGTCAGTCCGGCGACGACCGGCACCTTGCATGGAATCGTCTTCAATCTGCGCCGCCCGGTGCTCGCCGACCTGCGGGTCCGGCGGGCGCTGTGCCTGGCTTATGATTTCGAAACCGTCAACCGGACCCTCTATTTCGACGGCTTCCAGCGGTTCGACAGCGTGTTCGCCGGCACCGATCTGGCGGCCGACGGCCCCCCCACCGCGGCAGAGCAGGCGATTCTGAAGGGCGGCGTGGTGGGTGACGACGGTGCGCTGCCCTTTGACCCGGACCCCTTCGCCGACGGTCCGCAACCTGGCACCCGGGCCGGCTTGGTCGCCGCCTCCCGCCTGCTGGACGAGGTCGGGCTCGTGGTCCGGGACGGGGTCCGTATCGATCCGACGACGGGTACGGCGCTGACTTTCGGTCTGGTGTCGCCCGATCCGGTCTATGACGGGGTGTTGAACTGGCTGGGACAGGCCTGGCAGCGTCTGGGCGTCACGGTGCGGCGGGAGGTCTCGGAACCGACGGCGGCCGGCCGGCGGCTGCTCGACAAGGATTTCGATCTCGCCACCCTGTCCTGGACGCCCGACCGGCTGCCGGGAACGGCCGAACGGCTGCTGTGGCACGGGGATCTGGTCGACATGCCCCGCTCCTACGCGCTGTCCGGGATCGCCGACCCGCAGTTGGACTGGGCGATCGAAGCGTTGGAGTCGGCGCGCACGAAAACCGCGCTCACGGGCGCCAGCCGGGCGTTCGACCGTCTGTTCCGGCACCGGATGCCGATGCTGCCGCTGTTCCGGGCCAACACCGTCCGCCTGGCCTGGTGGGACCGATTCGGTCTGCCGGACAGGGAGACCGGTGCGATCGCCCCGTCACCGATCGATCGCTGGTGGGCCGCCTGATACCAGGTCGCGATGGGCGAGCCTCATCATGACGTGGCCAGCGCGGCGGCGCGCCCGGGTTTCTTGCGAGGAAAGTCTTCGTGGGGCGCTTGACCGCGAGGATGACGGCAGATGAGCTCACCTCGGCACAAGGCGGTACGAGGTCCCGGGGGCTTGCCGGTCAATCCACCAGAACCGTTGCCACCCGATAGGCTTCCAGTTGGTCGGGGACGAGGTAGTAGACATCCTCGGGCGGGGTCGACAGGGCGTGGATGTGCACCGACGGATCCACCCCCATCCCCTCGGTGTGGCGCATGACCTCGCCTTGCAGGGTCTGGATGTCGCTGATGGCGATGCGGAAGGGCAGATAGGTCGTCTCCCGCACCGAAGCCTGGTGCAGGCCGACCCAGGCCTTGCGCGAGATCTGCCGGTCCACCCCGCCGAACAGGACCAGCGGGCAGGCCGATACGCACGCCGCATCCGCCGTCATCACCGTGTCGAGCCCGCGGTCGCGGATCACCGTCCCCATGCGCAAGGCTTCGACCACGATGCCGCCGGGGGAATGCAGGGCGACGGCGATCGGCGCCGGGCTCGCCATATCCAGCGCGCGCTCGAACCGGTCGCTGTCGCCGCGGGCGATGCCGCCGCTGAGCAGCATGACCGGTCCGTAACCGTCGAGATCGGTCATCTCGAAGGTCATGCCCGATGGGTCTCCCGGCAAGGTGATGGGGCTGTCGGGCCGTCCGGGGCGGGTGGGCACCGCCCGGGGAGAGTAGGGGCGCAGCTGGTCGCCCGGGGCGACGGGCGCGGTCTCCCGCGGGGCGATCGGCGGGGCGAGAGCCGGCAGAACGTCCCGGGCGATGTCGGTACCGACCAGGGCGGCCGCGGCCCCGATCTGGACGACCAGGAGAAACCCCAGCAGCCGCCGGGCCGACACCCGGGCGATCCTGGCAAATGGGTTTCGAGGCGAGGGGAGGGCGGCCGCGGCCCTGTCGGCCGCTTCGCCAGCCGCCATCGGGTCGCTCATGGGACTTACTCGGCGGCCCTGGGGTCGGAGGCGCCGGCGGCTGATCCGGGTGCGGCCTGGGGCGGGAAGCCGGCCGCGATCCCGTCCGGCTGTGGGGCGGCCCAGCCCGGCATTCCCGGATCGCGGACCTGCAAGTGCCGCAGGGCGGCGGCATTGGCGTCACCCAACCGGCTTTCGATCCGGCGCATGGCCATCATGGCGGTTTCGAGATCGGCCAGCGTCATCGTCTGCTCCAGCCCCAGCTCGCGCTGGCCGCCGCGGATGGCGGCATGGGTGATCGCCAGGATGAACACCAGCACCCCTGGCAGCAGGTCGATCGCGATCGCCCCGGCCCAGGACGGCACGAAGTCGTCGGCATAGCGGATGACCGCGTCGGCGGTGGAGATGGGCGTGTAGGTGGTCTCCTGCGGCTCGGGCAGGGCGAGGACGGCCGCGGCCGCGTCGGACAGGCTGCGGGCGCGGATGTCGAGCGTCTCCAACGCCGCGGCGATGGTGGCGGATTGAGCGCCGCGGACGTCCTGGGTGCGGCCGTCGAGCTCCGGCAGGACGACCGAGGCGCGCAGATCGTCCGCCGCCCGCTGCACCAGCGGGGCGACGGAGAGCTGGCGCAGGGTGGTGATCACCCCGGCCAGGCGCACCGACTGTTCGGCAAACGCAACGGAGCGCTGGTCGACCGGCCCGCGGTCGGCGATCAGCTCCCGCATCCGGTTCAGGATCGCGTTGCCGCGCTCGAACACGTCCGTGATCGGCTGGGCCTGGCTGGCGATCTGCTGTTCGAGGCCGGCCAACTCATCGGCTTTCTGACGCAGCAGACGGTAGACCGCCCCCTGCCCGCCGATGCCGGACAGCTCGCCCTCCCGTTCCAGGACGGACAGATCCTCGAAGTAAGCCCGGGTGCGGGCGACGTCCCGCTCCAGCGCCTGGGCGGTCATCGCGTTGGAATGGGCGCGCTCGAGCGCGCTCTGATAGGACTGGACGGTCGTCGCCAGGTGCTGTTCGACGGCCGCCGCCCCGGCCAGGGCGGCGGCGTTGAGCCAGCTCGACATGGCCACGATCGCCGCCGAGCCGACCAGTGTCGCCAGGAACAGGCCCACCCGGTCGCCGGCCCGGTCCATCGACGGCAACAGGCGCAGCACATAGGACCAGAAGACGAAGATGCCGACCGACACGGCGATGGAATAGGCCACCGCGGCGAAGAAGGACAGCGCCCCGGTCCGTTCCAGCAGGCCTGTGACGCCGAGATAGGTGTAGATGCCCGAGGCCACCGCCAGCACGCCCAGCGCGAACGGCGTCAGCCCGTCGAGCCAGGAGACGTGAGCCCGCAATTCCCGCGCGGTACGCAGGCCGCGGGCCGAGGTCAGGGAAAGGGCATTGTCTTCCACGCCGGTGGTCCTTGCGCCGGGACATGGTCACGCCCCCGCTGAGAGACCAAGAACACGGCAAAAGTGTGGAGGCCGGTGCGCGAGGCCGCGCGGCACCGCCCCGCCGTCGCCTCAGACGATCCGGTTCCGCAAGGATCCGATCGGGTCGATGGTGACGTCGACCACGTCGCCGGGTTCGAGATATCTGGGCGGGGTGAAGCCGACGGCGACGCCGGCCGGGGTTCCCGTGGCGATGACGTCGCCCGGCTGCAGCGTGATGGACGCCGAGATCGTCTCGATGATGGTTGGAATGTCGAAGATGAGATCCCGCACCAGGGCGTCCTGGCGGATCTCGCCGTTGACGCGGGTCGTCAGGTGCATCGCCCCGACATCCGGTACCGCATCGGCCGTCACCAGCACCGGTCCCATGGGGCAGAAGGTATCGGCGGACTTGCCCAGGAACCACTGCTTGTGCCGGTTCTGGGTCGCCCGGGCGGTGATGTCGTTGACGATGGTGTAGCCGTAGACATGCGTCATGGCATCCCCGGCCCGGATGCCGCGGCCGCCGGTGCCGATCACCACGGCGAGCTCGCCTTCGTAGTCGAGCGTTCCGGTCGGGTCGAGAGCGCTGTCGACGGCGTCGTCGGGTCCGACGACCGAGGACGGTGCTTTGGTGAAGACGATCGGCACGTCCGGGGTGGCCTGACCGCCGGAACTGGCGTCGAACCCCGATCCTTCGAACTCCTTGGCGTGCTCGACATAGTTCTTGCCGACGCAGAAGACGTTCCGGCTCGGCCGGGGGATCGGCGCGTATAGGGTCACGCCGTCGACCGGCAGGGCTTCGGCGGTCGTGGTCAGGCCCTGCTTAAGGGCGTCGCGCGCTTGGGTTCCCGCGGCGACCAGGCCGGCGACCGAATCCGGCAGATGGGCGCCGAGGTGCCGGACCGGAACGACTCCCCGGTCGGTCAGCACGCCGGCATGCTGCGATCCGTTCAGGGCATAGGTTACCAAGCGCATCGTCTTGCGGCTCCTTGTCTGCGCGGGGGGACGGTTGGGAATGAACGAAAGTCAGTAGACGTCGTCGGCTTCGGCCTTGCCGCGCCTGTGCGCCCGCCGGTGCAGGATCGGCGGCAGGATCAGCGTCAGGGCCAGGAGCCCCCACAGCACGTTGCCGATCGGCGAGGAGAACAGGGCCATCAGGTCGTTGCCGTGGATCCGCATCGTCAGCAGGAATGACCGTTCGATCAGCGGCCCCAGGATCACCCCGATCAGGATGGCGGCGACGTGGTAGCCGGTCTTCCGGGCGACGTAGCCGATCACCCCGAACGCCACCGCGATGGCGATATCGGTCATGAAGCCGCGCGGCACGAAGGCGCCGACCAGGGTGAAGGCGACGATCAGCGGCGCCATGTAGTAGGTCGCCACCACCGTGATCCGCGACAGATAGCGGGCCATCGGGAACATGGTGACCAGCATGAACAGGTAGGCCACGAACATCGACATGATCACGCCATAGGCCAGTAGCGGCTCGGTGATGAACAGCCGCGGGCCGAACGGCACCCCGTGATACTGCAGCACCACCATCATCACCGCGGCGGTGCTGCCGCCGGGAATGCCGATGGCGAGCAACGGCACCAGGGTGCCCGTGGTCACCCCGTTGTTGGCCGCTTCCGGGGCGACGATCGCGGGTTCGTGGCCGGTGCCGAACTTCTCCGGCGTCTTGGAGAAGATCCGCGCCTGCTGGTAGGCGACGAAGGCGGCGATCGAGGCCCCCGCCCCCGGCAGCACGCCGATGACCAGACCGAGCACGCTGGACCAGGCGATCGTCCACCCGTGCTTGAAGGCGTGGAAGATGTTGCGCAGGGACTGGGGCCAGGTCGGTGTGACCTGGGCGGCATTGGTCTTGGCGATGGTTCGACGCTCGAGCATCACCAGCGCCTCGGAGATGGCGAACAGGCCGATCAGCGCCGGCACCAGCGGCACGCCGTCGAACAGCTCGAGGATGCCGAAGGTGCCGCGCGGGGTGGCGTAGATGTGATCGGCCCCCATCGCCCCCAGCATCAGGCCGAAGGCGCCGGCGATCAGGCCCTTGAGCATGTCCTGGGCGGCGATGGCGGCGATCAGCGCCAGGCCGAACAGCATGATCACCACCATCTCGACCGAGCGGATGTGGAACCCGACCTGGGAGAGGAACGGCAGCAGGAACAAGGTGATGCCGGCGGTGATGAGGCCGCCGACCACCGAGGCGACGAAGCTGAGCGCCAGCGCCTTGGCGGCCAGGCCGGCGCGCGACATCGGATAGCCGTCCAGCGTGGTCGCCGCCGCTCCCCCTGTCCCGGGAATGTTGAGCAGGATCGCCGGGATGCCGCCGCCGAGATGGCTGGCGCAATACAGCGCCACCATGAAGGTCAGCGCCAGGTCGACATCGAACACCAGCGTCAGCGGCAGCAGCATGATGATGGTGTTGTGCGCGGCGAAGCCCGGGATCGCCCCCATCAGAATGCCGATCATCACCGCCGGGATGATCAGCCACCACATCGACAGCGAGTGCCAGAACAGCTCCAGCAGGGTGGCGGGGTTCAGCTCCATGGGGTCGGGACCATGGCGACGAGCCGTTCGAACGGGCCGACCGGAAAGCGGGTGCCGAGCACGACCACGAAGAACAGCCAGCCGCCGAGCGCCGCCACGGCCGCGAACAGCGCGGCCTTGCCGGGGGGCCGCAGACCGGCGAGCCAGCTACCGGCGAACAGGAAGGCAAACGTGGTCAGGGTGAAGCCGCCCCATTCCACCACGAACAGGTAGACGAAGATCAGGCCCAGGAAGCCGGCCCGGTGCAACCGCCGCTCGGTCGGCCCGAGCACGGCCGAGAAGTCCCACCGCGCCTGGCCGCGCACGGCCATCAAGCCGACCCGCACGAAGAACAAGCCCGAGAACAGCAGCAGCATTGCCGCCAAGAAGATGCCGCTCCGCTGCGCTTCGGGCGGGAAGTCCCAGACCGAGGCGACGTAGTAGAGGGCGTATAGGCTGGCGGCGACCGGAATGATCAGGTCAGCGCCGACCGGCTTCTTCGGCCGGTCGTCGTTGAGGCTCATACGTGCCCCCGTTGGCTCGACGGTTGGGACAAGGGGCCGGGGCGGCCGGCGCGTGCGGCCGCCCCGGCCGCACCGATCAGGATCCCGAGAGCAGGGTGCGGAACCGGCGGGCCAGGGTGCGCATGCTCTCGGCCGTGGCCATCGCCACCGCCTCGTCGCCGGCATCGATGAACGCGGTCGGCACGCCGGTGCCCGTGACCACGTCGGGATATTCCGGATCGGCCAGTGTCGCCGCCATGCTGTCCTTGAGGATCTGCACCCGCTCGGGATAGGCGTCGTAGGCCGCCCGGTGGATGCCCCAGGCGCGGGAGGAAGACAGCGGCGGGATCGCCGTGCCGAGGGCGGCGTTGATCGTCGGCGCGTCGTCGGTTTCCGCAGGCGTGGGGTTGCCGTCGGCAAACACGCCGAGCACCCGGGCCTGGTCGTCCAGCACGATGGTGTTGGTGATCGGCAGCGCGCAGCAATCGACCTCCAGGGTGATCGCCGCCATCGCCGAGGGGTTGCCGCCGCCATACGGGACCAGCACGAACTCCACGCCGAGTTCCTCCCCCAGGGCGAGCATGCCGATCGATGCCGGGTGGGGCAGCCGGCTGACCGATACCGTGACGGGTCGGCGGCGGGCTTCCTCCACCAGGTGCTCGATCGACCGGAACGGGCTGTTCGGGCCGACCCACACGGCCATCGGTTCGGACAAGGTCTGCTGGATGTAGACGATGTCACGGCCGATCTCGATGCCGGTGTCCTGCAGTTCCAGCATGATCACTTCGGGTCCGAGATTGGCGAACAGCACGCTGTGCGCATCGGGCTCGCGGTTCATGTAGAACTCGTAGCCGACCTGCCCGGCCGCCCCGGGGTAGTAGCCGAACTCGAAATTCGTATCGAGGTGCCGGCCCCACACTTGGGTGAAGGCGCGGGCATCCCGGTCCGCTCCGCCGCCGACGCCGGTGGGGATGACGATCTCGAGGTTGCGGCTGGGAAAGGCCTGGCCGAATGCGGTGCCGGGGCCGGCCAGGGCGGCGAGACCGGCCGCACCGGCCACCACCGCGCCGCTGGACTGCAGGAACCGCCGACGGGGTAGGGCGGGCGGGGTGGGACGGATCGGCTTAGGCATGGACGTTCTCCCTGTGGTGATCGCGGTTGTGGCGACGGCGTCGGCCTTTGCGGCCCTGTTGGCCGGAATTGGTACGATCACTCCCTGCCATTGGTGCAGATCACAGTCAACCAATTATTCGTTGCTTCCACAGCTATAGCCGCCTACGGCTCAATTGGTTCAACCATTGAACCCTTTCCCAAAACGATGTGGACCGATGATGGAAGCCTTGGACGTGGCCGGATCGCTGTCGCTGCTCGCCCCCCTGCTGGCCGCAGGGGCGCTGGCCGGGACGATGGCGGGCCTGTTGGGCGTGGGCGGCGGCATGATCGTGGTGCCGGTCCTGCTCTATACCTTCGGCCTGATCGGGGTGGCCGAGGCGCAGCAGATGCATCTGGCGGTGGGCACCTCGCTGGCCACGATCGTGGTCACGTCGGTGATGTCGGCCCGATCGCACCACAGGCGCGGGTCGGTCGCGGTGCCGATCCTGCGGTCCTGGCTGCCGTGGCTGGTGCTCGGGGTGGCCGGCGGCGCCGTCGCCGCGGCGATGCTCGATGGTAGCGCCCTGAAGATCGTGTTCGGCACCGTCGCCCTGGCGGTCGGCGGCTACATGGCCTTGACGCGGGCGGAGAGCGCCCTGGCCAAGGCCCCGCCGCACGGGGCCGCCCGCGGCGTGGTCGCGACCGGGATCGGCGGGCTGTCGACCTTGATCGGCATCGGCGGCGGCACCTTCACGGTGCCGACGCTGGTGCTGTCCTCGGTCCCCGCCAAGGTGGCGGTCGGCACGGCCGCCGCGGTGGGCCTGATAATCGCCTTGCCGGGTGCGCTCGCCTTCGTCCTGGCCGGCTGGGGGCGATCGGATCTGCCGCCCCTGAGCCTGGGCTACGTCAACCTGGTGGCGTTTGCCGCGCTGATCCCGATGACCGGTCTGTTCGTGCCGCTGGGGGCACGGTTGGCGCACCGCCTGAGCCCGATCTGGCTCCGGCGCGCGTTCGCCTCGTTCCTGCTGGTCAACGGCGCGAACATCCTGCGGGTTGGCTTGATGTAGCCGGGGGGCGCGCCGCCGCCCGGTCGATCCGGTGACCGGCGGCTTGAGGCGGCGGCAAGTCCCGGCGATCCATCACCGCGACTTGCCCAAAGACCGACGTCAGGCGCCGGTGTAGACCGCCTCGGGCTGTTCGAAGAACGACTTCAGGATGTGATAGACCATCAGGTAGTTCTTCTGCTGGAACGAGGCGTGGGAGATCCCCTGCATCACCGTGAACTGCTTGGCCGGATGCGGCAGGGCGGCGAAGAACTTCAACAGATCGTCCATGCTGGCGATGCCGTCATACTCTCCGCGCATGATCAGGGTCGGCATGGTCAGCTTGGCCGGATCGGTCAGCGGCAGGTGCGCGCACATGTCGACATAGGTGCCGGTCGGCATGGACTCGTCCAGCGCCAGGATCGCCTCGGCGAACGCGTCGATGACGTCGGTCGCGGCGGTACCGGGATGATCGCGCTCGAAGATCGAGTAGACGAACGCCTTGTCGATCGACCGGCGCTTCATCGCCCGGAAGGCGTCGAGCTTCTTCCGGCGTTCGGCCAGGGTGGGGCTGCCCTCCCCGGTCCAGACGAAGGCGTCGAGGGCCAGCTTCGCCACCCGCTCGGGGTGCCGTTCGGCAAACGCCGCCGCCCTCAGCGCGCCCGAGGAAATGCCGTAGACCAGGAACGCCTCCGCGCCGGTCAGCCGCGTGATCGCGTCGGTCGCCGCGGTCAGGTCGTCCGCCCCGTCGGCGATGTTGGCGGCGGCCTCCCGGTGCTTGTCCGACCGGCCATAGCCCTCCATGTCGACGCACCAGGTGTCGAAGCCCTGGGTGACGAACCAGTCCATGACCGAGGAGTAGGGGCGGCCCGGCACCTGTAGATCGAAGGTCGGTTGGGAGGCCATGGACGAGCCATGGACAAACAGCACCGTCCCCTTGCGCCGGCCGGACGGCACCGCCTTGTGCCACAGGAACAGGTTCACCTCCCCTTTCCGGGCCCAGTGTTCGGTGCCCGGGAGGGTGACGGGGGCGATGGGGTGAGGGGTCACGACGGCATCCTTCGCGGCATCGGCGGGGCGGAGCGTCCGATAGACGATGCCGCCTTTGGTCAAGCCACTCGGCGAAATGGGTGGCCCAATCTTGTCGCGTATACGGGTTTGGTCTATACCGATGCAAGTCTCGACATCGAATTGGGCGTGGAGCTTTCCGCACGGATGCCGTATGGTCAGGATGATGCCGCACACAGCATGGGACCGTTGATGGGCAAGTCCACCCTCGTCGCCGAACCGCCGGGCGGAGACCGGGTTCGCACCGCCGACAAGGTGGACCAGGCGCTGGCCCGTCTGCTGGCGTCGCCGGAGCAGGGGCCCGGATCGAAACTGCCGACCGAGCGGGCGCTGGCCGACCAGCTCGCCGTGCCGCGCAGTGCGGTGCGGGCGGCGCTCTCGCGCCTGGAAGCGCAAGGCCGGGTGCTGCGGATCATCGGCAGCGGCACCTATGTCGCGGACCCGTCGCCGGCCGCCGGGTTCGGCCCCGACAAGGCCGATGGCCGGGATGCCAGCCCGCGCGAGATCATGGAGACGCGGATCCTGTTGGAGCCGCCGCTGGCGGCCCTGGTCGTGGCCCATGCCAACGGGGCCGACATCGCCCGCATCCGCGAGGCGATGGCCAAGGCCGAGGCGGCGACCGACTTCGACTCCTTCGAGCTGTGGGATGGGCTGTTCCACCAGGCGATCGCCGATGCCACCCACAACCGGCTGGTGATCGAAGTCTACCGGACGATCACCATCGCCCGGGAGCACGCCCAGTGGGGCGAGCTCAAGCGCCGCAGCACCACGCCGGAGCGGCGGGCGGTGTACAAGGACGAGCATCGGGAGATCGTGCACGCCCTCGAACTTCGGGATACCGAGCGCGCCCAGGCGGCCTTGCAGGCCCATCTGGTGACCGTACGGCGCACCATCCTGGGGAGTTGAGGTGGGCCCGGTCGATCGGGATGGCCGGGGGCGGTGATGACCCCCCTGGCACTGTCGGCATTCGCCGCGCTGGTCCTGGCCACCTCCTTCATCGCCGGGGTGTTCGGCATGGCCGGGGGGATGATCCTGATGGGCGGCCTGCTGCTGCTGCTGCCCGTTCCCAGTGCGATGGTGCTGCACGGGCTGACGCAGATGACCGCCAATGGCTGGCGGGCGACGCTGTGGCGGCGGCACATCGACGTCGGGATCGTCGCCCGCTACGGCCTGGGCCTGCTGGCGGCGGCCGCGCTGTTCTCCAGCCTCAGCCTGGTGCCGGACGAACGGGTGGTGTTCCTGTTCCTCGGCCTGGTGCCGTTCGTCCCCCTGGTCCTGCCCGACCGCCATGTGCCCCAGGCCGGAAAGCGCTGGGGGGCGGAGACGTGCGGGTTCGTCTGCACGGCCCTGCAGTTCCTGTCCGGCGTGTCGGGCCCGATGCTGGACGTGTTCTTCGTCCGCTCGGCGATGGACCGGCGGGTGGTGGTGGCGACCAAGGCCGCCTGCCAGGTGATCACCCATATCGCCAAGCTGATCTATTTCGGGGTGCTGATCGGCGGAGTCACGGCGGCGGTGTTCGAGCCCCTGGTGCTGAGCTTGGCGATCGGCATGGCGGTGCTCGGCACGACGTTGAGCCGGACCGTCCTGGAGCGGCTGACCGACGCCGGTTTCCGCCGCTACACCCAGTGGATCGTCATGGCGATCGGCGCGGTCTACCTCATCCGCGGGATCGCCGGCACCTGGCCCGCCACGACGGGCTAGCCTGGAAATCTCAAAGGATTAGGTGCATTGGGGCTTGAGAACTGAGAAACTTGTTTTGTGAGAACGAGTTACCAGCGATCAAGGAGGTCCCCAA
>JANQKE010000217.1 GCA_028281265.1 Alphaproteobacteria bacterium
GCTGGCCCGATGGCACCGCATCGCGCCGTGCTACGCGCCTTGCGGATCGATCCGGCACACACCAACAGATCGACCCGGCATTCCCTGAAAACGCTCTAGGCCATCCCGCCCGTGACAGTCGATACCACAGCACCTCCCCCTGTCGACGGCACCTCGACGCTGATGAGCGGTCGCTGGCTGCCCAGCCGGTGGACGGTGGTCAGCGTCGTGATGGCGGTCCTGGTGGCCTTGCCGGTGCTGATCGTCGGCTCGCGGATCTTTCAGGACAGCGGCGGTATCTGGGAGCATCTGGCCCAGACCGTGCTGACCGACTATGTGGTCAACACGGTGCTGTTGATGCTGGGCGTCACGCTGATCGCCTCGACCATCGGGGTGACGACCGCCTGGTGCGTGACCATGCTGCGGTTCCCGGGCTCGCGCATCCTGGAATGGGCGCTCTTGCTGCCGTTGGCGGTGCCGGCCTATGTGATGGCGTATGTCTACACCGACCTGCTGGAATTTGCCGGCCCGGTGCAGACGGCGTTGCGGGAGGCCTTCGGCTGGGGCCGCCGGGACTACTGGTTCCCGGACATCCGTTCGCTCGAGGGCGCGGTCCTGATGATGGGGCTGGTGCTGTACCCGTATGTCTACATGCTGGCCCGGGCGGCGTTTCTGGAGCAGTCGCTGTGCGTCCTGCAGGTCAGCCGGACCCTGGGCAAGGGTCCGTGGACCAGCTTCTTCCGGGTGGCGCTGCCGCTGGCCCGGCCGGCGATCGCGGCCGGGCTGGCCTTGGCCCTGATGGAGGCGATCGCCGATTACGGCACGGTCGAGTATTTCGGCGTGTCGACCTTTACGACCGGGATCTATCGGGCCTGGTTCGGGATGCAGAGCCCGATCGCCGCCTCCCAGTTGGCGGCCTGCCTGATGATGTTCGTCATCGTCCTCATCACGCTGGAGCGGATCAGCCGGGGGCGGGCCAAGTTCCATCACGCCACCCACCGCTATCAGGATCTTCGGCCCCGCCGGCTGCGCGGGCTGTGGCGGTGGGTCGCACTGGCGGTTTGCGCGGCACCGCTGCTGTTCGGTTTCCTGCTGCCGGCCGGTGTTCTGCTCGACTACGCGGTCTCCGTGGGCGATCCGCTCTGGGGCCCGCGCTTCTTCGCCTTCGGCAAGAACAGCCTCGTCCTGGCCGGGGTGACGGCCGCCTTGGCGATCGTCCTGTCGTCGGTCCTGGCCTATGCGCTGCGGCTGTCGACCAGCCCGGTCGTCCGTGTCGCCGTCCGGGTTTCGGCGCTGGGCTATGCCGTGCCGGGCTCCGTGATCGCGGTGGGTGTGCTGATCCCGTTTGCCGCCTTCGACAATGCGGTCGATGCGTTCGCCCGCTCGGCCCTGGGCTTTTCGACCGGCCTGTTGCTGACCGGAACGATCGTCGCTTTGGTCTACGCCTATCTGGTGCGGTTCCTGGCGGTGTCGTTCAACACGGTGGAAAGCTCCCTGGGTCGGATCAGCCCGTCGATGGACATGGCCAGTCGGACCTTGGGCAAGACCCGCGGCCAGACGCTGCTGCGGGTGCATGCCCCGATCATGCGGGGCGGGTTGCTGACGGCGGCAGTGCTGGTGTTCGTCGACGTGATGAAGGAGCTGCCGGCTACCTTGATCGTCCGGCCGTTCAACTTCGACACCCTGGCCGTCCGGGTCTATCGCCTGGCGTCCGACGAGCGGTTGGCCGAAGCCTCGACGGCGGCTTTGGCGATCGTCGGCGTCGGTATCCTGCCGGTCGTCCTGATCAGCTTGGCAATCGCCCGCAGCCGGCCGGGCAGGGCCATGCGGGCAGCCGATCCGCTGTGACGGCCCCCCGGTGATCCGGCCACCGAACCGGTTCCGATCGGTCGATGAGGGTTCCAGCGGACCGTGCACGGCCCCCGATCCGGGTTTGCCTCGGGCCGGCGGGCCCGGATGACCGGCCGGGATCGGTCCTGTCATCGCCTCCTATGGTAACGCTTCCGGGACATCGGAAGACGCCGCCGATCGCGCGGCCCAGAAGGGTCGATCCCGGTAGCGCCCGACCCGTCGATAAACCCCGGCTCGATCATGGAGATAGCGCTCGAAACGATCGGCCGTGCGTCGATCGAACGCCTTCCATATGTGCTGGTCGTCGCGGGACACGCCGTCGGCAACACCCAAGGCATCCGCCAAGGCGCTCGCAATGCCGTGGGAGGAGATCGGATCATAAGCGGCCGCCGCATCGCCGACCGCTACCCAGCCGGGACCTGCGGACGGCGTGACACGCTGCGTGCCGGCCGCCCAGCGGCGCCAGGGCAGCAGCGGCTGCCCGCGCCCGTGCCGAAGGCGCAAGCCCGTGTGAGGGGGCGCGTCCCGTACCTCCGGCGGATGGGACCGGTTGTTCGTTGCCGGATCCGTCATGCGGGCGACGACCAGCCGGTCTCCGGGGATGCGGGCCGTGTACCACCAGCCGCCGGGATCGGCCTCCACCCAGGTCCCGGCATCCACCGCGCCGGCCGCTATCGGGTCCAGAGCAAGGCATGTGGCCCAGGCGATCTGGTTGTCGACAAGGCGGCGACGCGATCCCAGACGGCGGGCCAGGGCGGCGGCGCGGCCGGTGGCATCGACGAGCCAGCGGGGGTTCACCAGGGCGCGGGCATTCCCATGTCCCCGGACCAGTTCCACCGGCCAGGTGCCGCGGTCGTTCTCGCCGAGGGTCCCGATCCGCCAGGGCCTGAGCAGCTCGGCACCGGCACCGGCCGCGGCGTGCGCGAGCAGACGATCGAACGCGATGCGGTCGATATGCCAGCCCTGGCCACCGGGTCGACCCAGAAAGCTCTCGTATTCCAGATCGGGGCTCGACCAGGCGGAGCGGTTGCCGGGGCAGGGGAGCGGCCCGGTCTCCAGGAACCGCTCCCACAGTCCCAGCCGGTTCAGCAACGGACGGACCGACGGGGCCAGGGTCTCACCGATCGCGAACGCCGGTCCCTGGGAACGGCGGTCGATCGCCATGACGCGGAGCCCGAGCCGTGCCAGGGCCAGGGCGGCGGCCAAGCCCGCGGTCCCGGCCCCGACGACGAGGGCGTCGAGCCGCTGGTCCACGTCCGCTACCCGGGGCGGGCCAGCGCGTAGAGGGTCCGCGGTGTGGCGACACCGGGCAGTTCATGCTCGCCGACGGAGCGGAACGCGGCCGGCCGGCCTGCCGCGGCGACGAAGCTGGAGGATGCCAGCGCCGTCTCGCCGATTTGCTTGCAGAGCGCTTCGATGCGCGCCGCTTCGTTGACCGCCGGGCCGACGACGGTGAAGTCCAGCCGGCGTTGTGAGCCCACATTGCCGTAGCTGATCGCGCCGAAATGCAGCGCAATGTCGGTGAGCAAGGCCGGCCGCCCCGAGGCGGCACGGTCCTTGCTGACCCGGTCGCAGGCCGCCTGGATGCCGGCCACGGCCGTCAGAGCCCGGTCGCAGGTGGCCTCCGGCCCCTCATCGGCGTCCGTGAACGTCGCCAGCAGACCGTCTCCGAGGAATTTGAGCACCTGACCGCCCGCTTCTTCCACCGGGTCGGCCATCGCACCGAGATAGTCGTCCAACAAGGCGACCAGATCCGATGACGGCGTGCCGTCCGCCAGGGCCGTGAACCCGCGCAGATCGGTGAACAGAATGGCGGCGGTCACCGTTTCGGTTTCGCCCCGGCGGATGTCGCCCCTGAACACGCGGCTTGCCGGATCATCGCCGAGATAGGTCGTCAGCAGAGAATCGCCCATCGACAGCGTAATCGGTAGCCGGACCGCGGCGGCCAAAGCCGGGGTGATCGCATCCAGCGTGGCGACGGCCCGGGCGTCGAAGCCGCCGGGGTCGCCCCCGAGCCAGGACAGGACGATGCCGAAGTTCATCGGTGGCTCGACCACGCCGCCGAACCCGTAGGCCACGGCATAGGTGAGATAGTCCGTCCCGCCGGTAGCGGCGAAATCCTGCAGGATGTCGTAACGGTCGGTCCCTTCCCCGGCGCACAGGCGAAACCTTTGGCCGCACAGAACCGGCTGGGCCAAGGCATCGTCTGCCCTCTCATCGCGGCCCACCATGCGGGCGATCTCCGCCTCGCCATAGGCCAAGAGGTCCCAGAACGGGCTGGCTCGGAACGAATGGTAGAGATGACTACCATGCTGATTGTGGGATGATTCGGCTGTGCCGTCGGCATAGACGGTAAAGCCCATCGACTCGTATTGCGGATCGAGCGTGCGGCTCGACATGTGCCCCCGGCGAACGTCGATTCCGAGGGCGCGGAGCTGCGTGAGCGTTCCGGCCATGATCGTCTCCGCCGGGCTGGCGACCAGCACGACCCGCTGCAACCAGTCGATCAATCCACCGGTGTCCGGATGCGGGGGCTCAGCGCCGGTCCCGACGTCCCGCAGACCGGGTGTCGGCAATCCCGCGGGCACGAACGGGGTCGCGGCCTTGACCATCAGGACGGGTCCCGGCTGAGCCCATGGGCGGCCAGGGAGTCGAGATAGCGTTGCCAGATCTCGTCGTGCCGTTCGCCCAGCTCCCGCAGATAGCTCCAGGTGAACAGGCCGGTCTCGTGCCCGTCGTCGAACTGGATGCGGACGGCGTAATGGCCGACCGGTTCGAGCCCGCGGATGCCGACCGCGCGTTTGCCGGCGACGATGCGCTTCTGGCTGGGACTGTGGCCCTGCACCTCGGCCGACGGGCTCTCCACCCGCAGCAACTCCGCCGGAAGCCGGAAGCACTTGCCGTCGTCGTAGAGGATCTCCAGCAGGGCCTCAGCCGATTTCAGCCGAACCTGTTCGGGCCAGTGCTCGGTTTCGTACCGGGGCGGACCGGGTTCACGCTTCATCCCTGGCGTTCCTTGGACGGGGTACGGTCAGCGCCCGTCGGTGTCGATGGGGCGAGCCTCGTCGACCAGCATGATCGGGATGCCGTCCCGAATCGGATAGGCTAGGCCCGCCTGCCGGCTGATCAACTCCTGGTTGTCCGTGTCGTACTCCAGCGGTCCGCGGGTCAGCGGACACACCAGGATCTCCAGGAGCTTGCGGTCGACGGTGGTGACCGGCGCGGGGTCGGGGACGCTGTCGTTCATGGGGCGCACCCTACTCCAGGGCGGTCGATCGGCAAAGAGCGCGGCCGCCGGCCGTCCCGGGCTCAGTGCCGACGCTCTTCGGTGCCGTTGCTCAGATTCGCCATCTCGATCAGGCTCATCAGGGTTTCCGCCCGGGCGGTGCCGTCCGACGCTTCCAGCAGGGCCTGCTTCTCGTTGGCCTCGAACGGGCAGATCATCGCCAGGGTCGTGACCAGCTTGCCGTCGGGCGTGTTGTCGACGGCATCCCAGTTCGCCTCGATGCCGTGCGATTTGAAGAACGGCATCAGGCCCGCGCGCAGCCGGCCACGGTCGATCCGGATCGGTGCCTCGTCGTCGCAGTCGCCCCTGAACGGCGACCAGTCGGACTGGACCCGGCGGTAGCCGCGCGTCGTCGGCAGCTCCTTGCTGACCCGGAACCGGCTGACCCCGGTCAGGGTAATCAGGTACCGGCCATCATCGGTCTCGTCATACGAGGTGATGCGCCCCGCACAGCCGACATCGTAGACACCGGGCAGCCGGTCGCCGCCGGCTTGCTCGAACGGCTGGACCATACCGATCAGCCGGTCGGACGACAGGGCGTCGTTGACCATGGCCAGGTAACGCGGCTCGAAGATGTTGAGCGGCAGAAGCCCCGCCGGCAGCAGCAGGACCCCCGGCAGAGGGAACACCGGGATCGTGGCGGCCAGATCCTCATGGCGCGGCAGGAAGGGGCTTCTGGGCATGATCTCCGTTCTGACCTCGGGTTCCCGGCTGTTGTCGGTGGTCTACGAGAACAGAATGGTGGACAGCTTCCGGCGGGCCGCCACGGTCATCTTGTCGGTCAGACCGATCGCCTCGAACAGCTTGAGCAGTTGCTGGCGGGCTTCCGCGTCGTTCCACTGCCTGTCCATTCTGATGCTGGTCAGGAGTTCGTCGAGCGCGGCTTGGCGCTTGCCGGCGGCGAACAACGCCATCGCCAGGTCGATACGCGCCCGATGATCGGTCGGATCGGCCGCCAGGGTTTCCATCATCCCGGCGATGTTGTCGCCGGCGCCGGCGGTGGCGTGCGCAAGATCCAGTTGCGTCTTCGCCTGCTTGACTTCGGTCTTGCTGGCCAGCGGTTCGGTCAGGCCGGCGATCACCTGGGCCGCATCGTCCAGGCGTCCGGCTGCGATCAGCGACCGCGCGTAACCGCCGATCGCGGCGGGGTTCTCCGGGTCGGCCTGGATCACCTGCTGGAAGATCGCGGCCGCGGTGTCGGCCTCGCCGGCGCCCAGCATCTCTTCGGCCTGGGCCAGCGCCTCGGCGATCGGGTCGCCCTGATCGTCCGAACCGCCGGCCATCTGGACCAGCCGTTCGATGAACTGCTTGATCTGGCTTTCGGGAACCGCGCCCTGGAAGGCGTCGACCGGTTGACCCTGAAAGAAGGCGTAGACGGTCGGGATCGACTGGATGCGGAGCTGGGCGGCGAGCTGCTGGTTGTCGTCGATGTTGATCTTGACCATCCGCACCTTGCCGCGCGCAGCCTTGACCGCCTTCTCCAGGGCAGGCCCCAGCGTCTTGCACGGTCCGCACCACGGCGCCCAGAAGTCGACGATCACCGGTTGTTTAAGCGACGCTTCCAGAACATCGGCGCGGAATCCGGCCGTGTCGGTGTCCTTCACCACGTCGGCGGGGGCATCGGCGTTGAGGGTGAACTGCAGATCCATCAAGAGCGATCCTTCGAGATCGTTGATCAGGGAAATGGGTCGGGGTGCGGAGCCGGCAAGGCGGATCCGTTGCGGCCAACGGTTTACGCGGGCGGGGTGTCCGGCGCGGCCGGATCGAGATCGAGGATATGTGGCTCATGGCCGCAGCTCGCAATGAACCGCACCAGATCGCCGGGTGCGACGGCGGTCGTCATGGTGTTGACCAGCGGGTGAAAATGCAGCCGGTCGAACCGCATCATGTGGGCGTCGAGCACGACGGTGACGCTGGGCGGGCGGTCGTTGATGAGGGCAAACGGCGTGACCGATCCCGGCGTGACGCCGAGCACGCGGCCGAGCCGGTCGGCCGACCCGAACGACAACCGGCCCGAGCCGAGCACCGAATCGAGCTTCTTGAGGTCGATCGGCCTGTGGTCCTCGGCGACCACCAGCCACATCCGGTCCTTCTTGTTCTTCAGGAACAGGTTCTTGGTGTGGCCGCCGGGCAGCGCCTGCTTCAGCTCGGGACCGTCGTGCACGGTGAACACCGGCTTGTGTTCCACGGTCTCCGCGGTGATGGCCAGCGCCCGCAGATGGGCGAGCAGGCTGTCCGGCGTATGCGGGCCGGGCGGGGTGGGGTGGTCGATCCTCATGGCGGCCCGGGTGTAGCGCCCACAGCCCCGTTAACCAAGAGGGGTGAGGCATCCTGCAGCCCTCCTTCGACGAAGCCGGTCGGCCTGTCCCGGTCGCCGGCCGCCGGGGCGCGGACGGCCGATCGCTCCCCGGCCCGCCCTCGATACGCGGGCCCGGGCCGCTCCCTGGAGGGCGGCACCGGGATCGGCGCGGGGAGAGGTCCTTACGTCAGCCGGCCATCATCGTCTCGGTCAGCGCGACCAGGCCCCGGACGGCGCCGACCGAGTGATCGAACATCGCCTTCTCCTCGTCCGACAGCTCGATCTCGACGATGCGTTCGACCCCACCTGCGCCGATCACCACCGGCACGCCGACATAGATACCGTCGACCCCGTATTGGCCGGTCAGCATGGCCGCACAGGGCAGCAGGCGCTTCTTGTCCTTGAGGTAGCTCTCGGCCATCTGGATGGCCGCGGCGGCCGGGGCGTAGAAAGCCGATCCGGTCTTCAGCAGGCCGACGATCTCCGCCCCGCCGTCGCGGGTCCGCTGGACGATCCGGTCGAGCTGCTCCTGGCTCATCCAGCCCATCTTGACCAGGTCCGGCAGCGGGATCCCGGCAACGGTGGAATAGCGCACCAGCGGCACCATGGTGTCGCCGTGGCCGCCCAGGACGAAGGCGGTGACGTCCTCGACCGACACGTTCATCGCCTCGGCGAGGAAATAGCGGAAGCGGGCGCTGTCCAGCACGCCGGCCATGCCGACCACCTTGCCGGCCGGCAGGCCGGAGACCTTCTGCAGCGCCCCCACCATGGCGTCGAGCGGGTTGGTGATGCAGATGACGAAGGCGTTCGGGGCGTATTGCTTGATGCCCTCGCCGACCGCCTTCATCACCTTGGCGTTGGTGCCGACCAGATCGTCCCGGCTCATCCCGGGCTTCCGCGGCACGCCGGCGGTGACGATGATCACGTCCGCCCCTTCGATGACGCCGTAGTCGCTGCCGCCGCTATAGGCCGCATCGAACCCGCCGATCGGGGAGGCTTCGGCGATGTCCAGCGCCTTGCCCTGGGGGACGCCGTCGGCGATGTCGAACAGGACGACGTCGCCCAGCTCCTTCAGGCCGGCCAACAGGGCCAGGGTACCGCCGATCTGTCCGGCGCCGATGAGGGCGATCTTGTTGCGTGCCATGGTCGCTGGCGATCCTTCCGTTCACGTCGATCGAAGACGGGGCGGCCGATCCGGTACGGGGCGATCGGGGCACGGAGAAAGCCCGGAAGCCCATTCATCGGGCCGTGCGGCAGCGACGATGCGGCGCACCGGCTCGGTCGACCGTCGACGGCAGCCTCTTAGGGTGAAACCCGTCCCCCGGCAAGCCGGCCACCTCCGGTTTGGCCTATCGTCGAGGTGCGAAACCCAGGCGTTCGGTATGGCCTCACTCAGCGCTGCGCCTGGATCCAGGCGCCGAGTTGCTGGCGTTCTGCGTCGGTCATGCCGGTTTCGTTGCCCAGCGGCATCAGGTCGCTGATCACCGCCTGATCCCAGACCTGGCCGGCATGCCGCCGCAGGTCATCGACGGTTTCCAGCCGCACGCCGCCCGGGGCCTCGGCGAAGAACTCGTGAGTCGGGTTGGCGGCGTGGCAGGCCGAACAGTGGTTCAGGCTGATCGACAGCGCTTGGGTATCGGCCACCTGCAGGCTCCCGATCGCCGGGTCGACCCGCGGGGCGGTGATCACGACGGCGATCGCCAGGCCGACGGTGGCCGCCGGCAGCGTCCAGGCGAAGCTCTTCGGTTCGTCACCGGCGTCGTGGCGGTTGATGTAGTGCCGCACGCTGGCACCGATCGCCAGGATCAGAGCCACCAGCAGCCAGGCCTGATCGTGACCGGTCAGCATCGGATAGTGGCCGGACACCATCATCAGCAGCACCGGCAGGGTCAGGTAGTTGTTGTGGGTCGACCGCTGCTTGCCGATCTTGCCCAAGGCCGGATCAGGGGCCTCGCCCTTGAGCAGGCTGGCGGTGATCTTCTTCTGGTTGGGGACGATGACCCCGAACACGTTGACGGCCATGATCGTGCCGATGAACGCCCCGACATGGATCAGCGCCCCGCGGCCGGAAAAGACTTCCGTGAACAGATAGGTGAATGCCAGGATCAGGGCGGTCACCGCGACGCCGAGCACCCGAGGGTTCGACCCCAGGGTCTTCGACGTGCACATCGCATCGTAGATCAACCAGCCCAGACCCAACGACGCCACCGACAGGAACACCGCCTGGACCGTGGTCAGCGGCATCACCGCCGGGTCGATCAGGTAGGCGTTGGCGTTGACATAGTACTGGACCACCAAGAGCGCGAACCCGGTCACCCAGGTCAGATAGGCTTCCCACCGGAACCATTTGAGATCCGCCGGCAGTTCGTCGGGGGCGACCGTGAACTTCTCCACGTGATAGAAACCGCCGCCATGGACCTGCCAGGCGGTGCCGAGCACACCGGGCTTCATCCGTTCCCGCCGGCGCAAGGAGTAATCCAGCGCCATGAAGTAGAACGAGGTGCCGATCCAGCCGATCCCGACGATGATATGCGCCCAGCGCAGCAGCAGATTGAGCCAGTCGAGCCCGAAATCGATCATCCGCAGTCTTCCTTGGCGATGGGCGGCCTTGCCGGGTGGCGTTCGGCGCAGCCTATGGCCGGCGGGTCGCGCCGGTGGTCATTATACCCAAGCAAGCCTCGGGCCGGGCTTCGGCGTGCGCGGGAGCGCGCCGTCTTTGGCCTCCTTCGGGGCGTGCCTGCAAGACGGTTCAGCAGGCTCGCCGTCGATCGTCAGCGCTGCCGACGGTCGCCCGTCACGCTACCGGCGCCGTGCCCGCGGGTGGGAGGTCTCGTAGACCCGGCGCAACGCGTCCGGCAGCACGTCGGTATAGCGTTGCGTGGTCGATAGCGAAGCGTGGCCGAGCAGCTCCTGGATGCTGCGCAGATCCCCGCCGCCGGCCAGCAGATGGGTGGCGTAGCTGTGGCGCAAGGCATGCGGTGTGGCGGAGTCTGGCAGCCCCAGAAGCGCCCGCAGGCGCGCCATCTGGGCTTGCGCCACCCGGGCCGACAGCCGGCCGCCCCGAGCGCCGCGGAACAGCGGCCGGTCCGCGCCGTCGTCAAAGGGGCAGGCCCGGCGGTAGGCGGCGATGGCTTCCCGAACGGCCGGCAGGAGCGGCACCCGCCGCTGCTTGTTGCCTTTGCCGGTCACGGTCAGAGACTGGGCGCCCGCCGCGAGATCGCTTTGGTTCAGGGTCAGCGCCTCGCCGATCCGCAAGCCCGCACCGTACAGGAGCGTGAACAAGGCCCGGTCGCGCAAGCCGATCCAGCCCTCGTCCGAGAGCTCCGTCGCCGTCGCGAGCAGGGTGCCGGCATCTTCTTCGGTCAGGGGACGTGGCAGAGGCTTCGCGTGGCGGGGATTGCGGATCACCGCCATGGCCGGGATGTGCGCTGCCCCGCTGCGATCGAGCCAACGGGCGAAGGCCCGGACACCGGCCAAGCTGCGGGCCCGGCTGGACGCCGCCGCTCCGGCGCGGGCGCGATGGGCCAGGAACGCGCGCAAATCCGTCACGGACAGGGCGGCAAGCCGGTTCAGGTTGGGACGGTCGGCCCAATGCATGGCCAGGAAGGCCAGCAATTGCTCGACGTCCCGGCTATAGGCTTCGATCGTGTGGACCGACAGCCGGCGCTCCTGCCGCATCCAGCTCAGCCAGGCGAAGATCCGGTCCACCAGGTCTGCGGCGACGTAGAGCGCCAGCCGGTCGGCGAGGGCGCCGCCATCCGGGTCGAGCATCGCCTCAGCCGGCGGCGTCATGGCCTTCGCGCCCCACCGAGCGGCCTACATACAGCACCCTGCGCCGGGGACGGCGCGGACAGGCTGCTCCGCTCTTTTGAGATCGATCGCCTTTCCGCATGCCGATTGAGTGGATCGGAACGCAGGCCGATCCGGCCGATCGACCCGATCCGGTCGCCGTCGGCATCACAGATCGAGCCAGTCCCGGATCCGCCGCTCCAGCACCTTGCCCATGAAGCGGACCAGATCGGTGCGCATGCCGTCCTGGAACATCTCCGGATCGCGGGACCCGAGCGCCAGCAGCGCCGGTTCCGTGCTGTCGCTGATCGTCAGGCGCACCAGCGCCTGGCTGCGCACGATGCCGGCGGACGGGCCGTAGATCACCTCTTCGCCGGACCGGTCCGGCAGCAGCCGGATATCCGCCCCGCCGGTCGCCCGGTCGACCCATCCCCGGGGGACGAGCCGGACGCCCGAGACCGACGGCCGGCCGGAGCTTTCGCCATCGGCTTCGATCACCAGGGCGGCGGCATCGAGATCGAGCAGCAGGGCCAGATCGTTCGTCACCACCTCGATCAGCTGTTCGAAGGATTGGGCATCGAGGATGAACAGGATCGCCGTCTGCACCCGCTGGAGCGTGTGTTCGTTGGCCCGGCTGGCGGCGATGATGGCCTGGCGCTGGTGATGCAACCGGTCTCGTTCGCCGCGCAACCGGCGCAGCATGAAGGTCGACAGGTCGACGATCCCGTCGGGCCGTTCCCGCGGCATGTCCTCGATCAGGCGATCGAGCAGCGTGGGTTCTTCCGCCAGAGCTTCGATCAACAAGCCCGGATCGGCCTTCAGCGACTGCTTGACGGCTTCACGTCCCAGGGGTCGGCACGGCGCGCCATCGGCCATCGGGTCCACTGCCCGGTGTTTGGGATTGGGCTCAGGGTCGGAAGGCATCTCGCAGGCTCCGCAGGTGGGCCGTGTCTTGGGCGGCGGGGCGGGCGGCGACGGGATGTCAGGCCGGTCGCTTGAGCGGCTGGACCGTATCGCCATCGGTCAGGATCGACTGGCCCGTCTTCGCCCAGTCGGCCAGGAACGCCGCGAGCCCCTTGTCGGTCAGCGGGTGCTTGAACATCGCCTCGATCACCGTCGGCGGCAGCGTGGCGACGTGGGAGCCGGCGGCCGCCGCCTCGACGACATGCTTGGGAGACCGGATCGAGGCGGCGAGCACCTCGGTCATGATGCCGGGATAGAGATCGTAGATCTCGACGATCTGCGCGATCAGGGCGATACCGTCATGGCCGATGTCGTCGAGCCGGCCGGCGAACGGGGAGACGAACGTCGCCCCCGCCTTGGCCGCCAGGATCGCCTGGGCCGGGCTGAAGCACAGGGTGACGTTCACCATCGTGCCTTCGTCGGTCAGGATCTTGCAGGCCCGCAGGCCGTCAGGGGTCAGCGGGACCTTGACCGCGATGTTCATGGCGATGCGGGCCAGCTTGTGGCCTTCCGCAACCATCGTCTCCCAGTCGGTGGCGGTCACTTCGGCCGACACCGGGCCATCGACGACCGAGCAGATTTCTTCGATCAGCGGCAGGAAGTCGCGACCGGTCTTCGCCACCAGCGACGGGTTGGTCGTCACTCCGTCGAGCATCCCTGTCCCGGCCCAGTCGCGGATCTCCTGGATGTCGGCGGTGTCGATGAAGAACTTCATGGCACGGTCCTGGTGTGGGTACGATCGTCGGGCGCGGTCGTCGAAGCGGGGGGTAGCGGGGCCGGTCGGCCGGTGCAAGCATCGTGGCCCCTGCAAGCCCGGGGCGACTCGTCGTCAGTGTAGCCGATGGCCGGATCCGAATCCATGGATGGCACCAACACCGACCCGGACGGCCTCCCCGCGATCTGGACGGTCCGGGTGCGCCTGCCCCTGCCGGTCGATGCCGACTACGACTATCTGGTCCCATCCGATCCGACGGATCCCACGGCGTCGGCATCGGTGCCGGCCCGCGCCGTCCCGGGTCCCGGCGCGTTCGTCGAGGTCCCCCTGGGCACCGGGGTGCGGATCGGCATCGTCTGGGGCCCCGGCAGCGACGGCGTCGAGCGGGCCAAGCTGCGGCCGATCCTGCGGGTGCTGCCGGCGCCCCCGGTCCCGGAGGCGGTCCGCCGGTTCGTCGACTGGGTGGCGCGATACACGGTCAGTCCGCCCGGGATGGTCGCCCGCATGGTCGCCCCGGTGCCGGGTGCTTTGGAGGCACCGGCCCCTCAACCGGGCGTCCGCCGCGTCGGCCCCGTGCCGGACGGGGTGCGTCTGACCCCGATGCGCGAGCGCGTGCTCCGGCACCTCGCCGACGGGGTTCCGCGGACGCTGGCCGACCTGAAGGCGGAAATCGGCGCCAGCGCCGCGGTGGTCAGGGGGCTCGCCGCGGCGGGCGCCGTCGTGTCGTCCGATCTGCCCGTCCCGCCGCGGCGGTTCCCGGTCGATCCTCACGGCATCGGCCCGGCGCTGACGGCTGACCAGCAAGACGCCGCCGATGCTTTGCGCGGCGCGGTCCGCCGGCCGGATTACAGCGTGCATCTGCTCGACGGGGTCACCGGGTCCGGCAAGACGGAAGTCTATTTCGAGGCGATCGCCGAAGCGGTCGCTGCGGGCCGGCAAGTCCTGGTCCTGCTGCCGGAGATCGCGTTGACCGGTCAGTGGCTCGGTCGGTTCGGCGATCGCTTCGGCGGGGCGCCCGCGGCCTGGCACTCCGATCTGACCGGCGCCCGGCGACGGGATACCTGGCGGGCGGTGGCGGCCGGCACGGCGCCGGTGGTAGTCGGGGCACGCTCGGCGCTGTTCCTGCCGTTTCCCGATCTCGGCCTGATCGTCGTCGACGAGGAGCATGAGGCCGCCTTCAAGCAGGAAGACGGTGTCATCTACAACGCTCGCGACATGGCGGTGGCCCGGGCGCATCTCGACGCGATCCCGATCGTGTTGGCCAGTGCGACCCCTTCGATCGAGACGGTGGTCAATGTCGGTCAGGACAGGTATCGCCGGCTCGCCTTGCCGGACCGGTTCGGTGGCGCCCGGTTGCCGGAGATGGCGGTGATCGATCTGCGCGCCACCCCGCCGGAGACCGGCCACTTCCTCAGCCGGCCGCTGCTGGAAGCGGTTGCCGAGACCCTGGCTAGGGGGGAGCAGGCGATGCTGTTCCTCAACCGCCGGGGATATGCGCCGTTGGCGATCTGCCGTGCCTGCGGGCACCGGTTGCAGTGCCCCAACTGCACCGCTTGGTTGACCGTGCATCGGTTGGTGGGCCGGCTGATCTGCCATCATTGCGACCATCGCGACCGCACGCCGCACCGGTGCCCGGAATGCGGGGCGGAGGACAGCTTCGCCCCCGTCGGTCCCGGCGTCGAACGGATCGCCGAAGAGGCGGATCGGGCCCTGCCGGGGGCGAACTGGACGATCGTGTCGTCGGACACGCTGCACGGGCCCAAGGCGATCGCCACCATGGTCGAGCAGGTGCAGCGGCGGGAGATCGACCTGCTGATCGGTACCCAGGTCCTGGCGAAGGGTCACCATTTCCCCGATCTGACCCTGGTCGGCGTGGTCGATGCCGATCTCGGCCTGGGGGGCGGGGACTTCCGGGCGTTCGAGCGGACCTATCAGCTCCTGCATCAGGTCGCCGGGCGGGCCGGACGGGGCCAGCGGCCGGGGACCGTCCTGCTACAGAGCTACCAGCCCGAAACGCCGGTGCTGCAGGCGCTGATCCGCGGCGATCGGGACGGGTTTCTGGCCGAGCAGATCGACGACCGCCAGCGCGGGGGGTGGCCGCCGTTCAGCCGGCTGGCGGCGATCATCCTGTCCGGACCCAATCGGGAGCACGTGCTCCAGGCCGCCGAGATCCTGGCCCGTGCGGCTCCGCTCGTCGACGGGGTGCAGATCCTGGGGCCGGCCGAGCCGCCGCTGGCGGTCTTGCGCGGGCGGCATCGGCGGCGTTTCCTGATCCGGTGCGGCCGGCGGTTCCCGCTTCAGGACCTGATCCGATCCTGGATCGGCCCACCCAAACTCCCCGGCAGTGTGCGGGTGACCGTCGATATCGACCCGATGAGCTTCGTCTGACCCGTCCCGCTCCGGCGCTCAGCTTTGAGAGCGAGATGACATGCGGACGCGTCACCCGCATGTCATCTCGCTCGGGAGCCTCCTGCCTCCGGCCGGACGCAGGTTGATCTAGAGCCTCCTGCGTCCGAACGGATGCAGATAAGATGCTCTAAATCTTTGAAATAGATCAACTTATCTGCGTTCAGATGAATCCATCTGAACGCAGGTTGATCTAGTCGCCGCTGGCCGCCTGTGGGAGCCGTGTGTCGGCCGGCTCGGTCGTCTGGATCGCCCGGCGGACGGAGCCCGGTAGCCGGTGCGAGGCGGCGTGCAGCTTGCGGTCGAACCCGGGATGCCGGTGCCGCCAGCGACGGATCAGGTTCTGAAGCCAATGGCTTTGCGGCAGCAGCACCGCCAGGCCGAGGATGATGAGCAGCAACCCCAGCGGGATCGGCAGCGGCAGGACGACCAGGCCGGCGCCGATCAGGATCCAGCCGACGCTCAAACTGATCACCCGGCGCATCGACCGGCCATTGGCATAGCGCTTGAGCGATTGGAGCACGGGTGCCGAGACCTTGGGGTGGCGGAATCCCGGGGAGGGGGGCGGGACCGGGGATGATCCGAGGTCGACCGCGACCGGACCTCCGTTCTGCATCCCGATAGCAGATGTGGACGGCCCCGGGTTCGTCAAGAGCGCCGATGGTCCCGGGCGATCAGTCCGCCGCGCCCGCCCACCACCAGGCATCGACCGTGGCGATCATGCCGTAGAGCGGATCGTGGTCGGCATAGCCCATCGGCCCCCAGTAACCGATATTGTCGGTGCCGATATAGTAGCGCGGAATCACGTACCAGCCCCATTGCAGCACCCGGTCGAGAGCCCGGACATGGGCGACCAGTTCGTCCCGCGTCGCCGCTTGGCCGATGCCGTCGATCAGCGCGTCGGCGACCGGATCGCGAACCCCGGCGTAGTTGCGGGTGCCGTTGTTGCCGGCGGCCTGGCTGCTCCAGTAGCCGTTCTGCTCGGCACCGGGGGACAATGACACCTGCCAGATATGCACGATCATGTCGAAATCGTAAGTGTCCGTGCGCTCGTTGTACTGGGAGGAGTCGACCACGCGGATGGTGGCGACGATCCCGAGACGGGAAAGGCTCTCCGCCAGGTAGTTGGCGATCCGCTCGTCGCCGGTGCTCCGCAGCAGGATCTCGAAGCGGAACGGCTCCCCGGTCGTCACCTCGGTCAGGATGCCGTCCCGGACCTCCCACCCGGCTTCGGCAAGAAGCGTCAGCGCCGCCCGGATGTCGGCCCGCGACCCGCCGGGGTGGGGCAGGGCGAAGGGCTCGCTGAACAGGGCTTGCGGCAGCCGGTCGCGGAACGTTTCCAGCAAGGCCAGCTCGCGGCCAGCCGGCAGTCCGGTCGCGGCCAGTTCGGAGTTGCCGAAGAAGCTGGTCGACCGGCGGAAGTCACTCTCGAGGTAGGTTCTGTTGACGAAGTCGAAATCGAACGCATGGTTGAGCGCCCGGCGCACGCGGACGTCCCGGAACAGGGCGCGGCGGGTGTTGAAGACGAAACCGCTCATGCCGGCGGGACGGCCATGCGGCACGGTGATCACGGTCGCTTCCCCGCGCTCGATCGCCGGGAAGCTCAGATTGGTCGACCGCTGGTCTGCATTGGCCTCGAACCGGTAGTTCGTGTCTCCGGCCCGGAACGCCTCCAGCGTGATCTGGCCGTCCCGGTAGTAGTCGAACACCAGGGTCTGGAAATTGAACAGGCCCTGGAAGCTCGGCACCGTGCGGCCCCACCAGTCGTCGACCCGCTCATAGACCAGTCGACGGCCCGGATCGAGGGAGGCGAGGCGATAAGGCCCGGCGCCGACGGGGATGTCCAAGGTCGTCTCGTTGAACGTCCGATCCTGCCACCAGGCCCGCTGCAACAGCGGCATCAGGGCGATCAGCAGCGGTGTCTCCCGATCCGCATCCTCGGTGAAGTCGAACCGTACGGCGTGGGTGTCGACCCGATAGGCCGCCGCGATGCGGCCGTAGGTCCGGCGGAAACCCGGCGTTCCGAACTCCCGCAACGTCTCCATGGAGAACAGCACGTCCTCGACCGTGATCGGCGTGCCGTCGTGCCATCGAGCGGCCGGGTTCAGATGGAACACCGCGAACGACCGGTCGGCCGGTGTTTCGATCGCCTCGGCCACATAGGGATACATGGTGAACGGCTCGTCCCAACTCCGGTACATCAGGGCCGGGAAATGATAGTCCCGCAGACCGGCAGCCGGGGTTCCGGGGACGATGAACGGGTTGAGGCTGTCGAAGGTCCCGGTCAGGCCGCGATGCAGCGTACCGCCGACCGGCGCATCGGGATTGGCGAAGTCAAACGGTGAGACCGGTCCGACCTTCGGCTCGCCGTGCATGGCGATCGCGTGCGAGCGATGGGTTTCCGGCTGCGCCGCGGAGGAGCCGGATACGCTCGACGACACGAAGAGGGCCAGGGCCAGGATGGCGATCACACGCATCGCGACCTCCCGCATGCTCGAATGGGATCGGAGTCAGCTTCGGTGCCATCGTCGTGGCAGCGGCGGCCCCTGACAAGACCGGTGTGGCCGGGCAGCGAGCCTCGGCTCACATCGGTCGGTCGGCCCGTCCCGGGCCATCATGCTCCGGCGTGGCGGCATCCAGGCTGGCGATCGGGATGTAGGCGAGTTCCTGAATCTCGTACCGTGGGGCGCCGGCGACCGGCCGCCACGTGTCTTCCAGCGATTTGGCGACCACCGCAATGACCCGGTTCACCGAGCCTTGCGGGTTCGCCAGCGGCAGCATCAGGCGCCGGCTGTGGTAGATCACCACGTCGCCCCGATAGACCCGGCCGGCACTGTAGTGGGCCACGGTGTCGCGGATCACCCGGCCGTAGCTTTCCTCGATGAACGGGTAGGTTTCCGAATCGAACATTGTCCGCAACGGCTGGCCGCGGGGATTGGCCGGAAAATTGACGGTGATGGCTTCCCCGGCCAACCGGCAGACCAAGTTACCGCTGCACACCCGCTCGACGATATGCACGAACGGCAACAGACCGGACCGGCCCAGCGCGATGATGTTGATATCGGCGGTTCGCGGAATAGTCTTACAACTACTATGGGCTTTAAGCCAGACCTTGAGGAAGCCCGATAAGGACTTGTTCGCTCGGATCAACCGGACCCCTGCTTCCGGGTTGTTTGTCGGTAGAGTGATCATCGCGTAAGCTACCCCATGCATGTCGTATGGGCTGTAGAAACCTACAGAGACCAGTTTAATATACATATGCTGATATTTCACTAACGCCGGGCTCGCAATCACGCGGCCTATAGACCAATGACCAGCGCCGTGCGGATGCACGGGCTGCCATGGATCGGCTAGGATAGCCCGGTGCCGGTCGCCTGCGATCGATGAGTGCCACCCCGAAGGCTCCCGCAGCCCGAGATCAGTGTGAGACTGCCCCTATGGACCTCAACAAGATCCCCGTCGGCAACAACGTACCGAAGGACCTCAACGTCATCATCGAGAACCCGCTGGGCGGGGAGCCGGTGAAATACGAACTCGACAAGGACTCCGGTGCGATGTTCGTCGACCGATTTCTGCACACGGCGATGTTCTATCCCGGCAATTACGGGTTCCTGCCACACACGCTGTCCGGCGATGGCGATCCGGTCGACGTGTTGGTGGTCGGTCGGGTACCGGTGATGCCCGGGACGGTGATCCGGGCGCGGCCGGTCGGCGTGCTGGTGATGGAGGACGAAGCCGGGGAAGACGAGAAGATCCTCAGCGTGCCCGTGGACAAGCTGCATCCGTATTTCACCGACGCGACCAATTACGATGATCTGCCGACCATCCTTTTGGAGCAGATCGGCCACTTCTTCACCCATTACAAGGATCTGGAGAAGGGCAAATGGTCCAAGGTGATCCGCTGGGGCGACGCGGCGGAGGCCGAAGCGATGATCCTGGCCGGGATCGAGCGCTACAAGACCGAAGGGTGAAACGGGGGTCGCCTTCGGCGCTCTCTCCGGTCTGCCGGGCGTCGACATCCCGGATGCTGTCGGACCCGGCCGTCGGTGTCGGCCACGCCTGCCACCTGGAACGCGGGCCGAGGAGATGCCCTACAGGGAACCGTCGGGAAACGAGCGGGTCTCGGGGATGGGGCGGTCCTGCGGCTGTCGGGACAGGATCCGGGTGCGGTGTCGGATGCCGCACCTTGCCGCCCGTACCGTCCCGACACCAGATCCGATCGGCAGCGCCGCAGCGGTACCCAAGCCGGGCACCGGGGCGGTTGACAACTCTCCGCCGTCCGGGCGACAGGGCGACCGGAGGCCCACCGCCATCGCATCTCCGACAGGCTTTCGACATGACCGACACGGCCGCCCTGCTGTCCCGCGTGCGGACCACCGCCGCCGACCATCCCCCTCTTAAGGCCCGGGCCAAGCTCGATCTCGGTCCGGCCGGGATCATCCTGATCGATGGCACGGCGGGAGCCAACGCGGTAACGGCGGAGGATGGGGAGGCCCATGTGACCTTGCGGATGAAGCCCGAGGTTCTGGGCCAGCTTCTCGACGGCTCCCTCGATCCGACGGTGGGCTACATGATGGGCAAGCTCAAGGTCGACGGCGATATGGGCGTGGCCCTGAAGGTCGCCGGTGTCCTGGGCGAATGACCCGGCCGACCGGTGCCGGCGTCGGGCCGATGGGTCAGGATTGCGGGCGGGGCCGTTGGCGATGCTTGACGGCCTGGGGCGGCGTTCCTATACGGACGGTCCCGAACGGGCGGCGGAGTAGCTCAGCTGGTTAGAGCAGCGGAATCATAATCCGCGTGTCGGGGGTTCAAGTCCCTCCTCCGCTACCACCAATCCACACACCCGCTTGACGCCGTTGGGGTATGCTTGATCGCCAAGGACGGCATTGAGGCGTCCTGCAACCTCGATCTCCACGGCTCCAGGACTGGATGAGTCTCGGTGGATGGTCACCGTCTCCACAAGCTCACGTATGGCCTCTGCGCATTCGCGGTCGCCAGACCTAACCTGGAAATCTCAAAGGATTAGGTGCATTGGGGCTTGAGAACTGAGAAACTTGTTTTGTGAGAACGAGTTACCAGCGATCAAGGAGTTCCCCAA